>JAPKEA010000365.1 GCA_028822275.1 Planktomarina sp.
GCCGGTTGCCATCGCTGAGACGGCAGGGCAGGTGGCGAGCCAGGGAACGATGCCGTTTATTGCGTTAATTGCAGGGCTGTCGACCGCTGTTGGTCTGATGAATTTGTTCCCTATCCCTATTTTAGACGGTGGCCATTTGGTTTTCTGCGCTTATGAGGCAGTAACTCGCCGAAAACCAAATGAACGTGCCGTGCAGATTTTGATGACCTTTGGTCTCGGGTTTGTTCTATTTTTTACTATTTTTGCAATGGTTGTGAATTTTAATTGCGCTTGATTATTTTATAATTTTTCCCGCTTGTTTTATACTTTGTGGTTTTTTGACAGTTCCAAATTGAGACGGTAGTTTAAATACTAATAATCCATGCCAATAATAGAGGTGCAATGCGATGAAATTTATTGGGGCCAACATTGGTAGGCGTACTAACTTAGTACAAGTCATATTTGCTCTGTTTGTGCTGGTGGTTGGCCTTGCGCATTCAGCTTTTGCGCAGTCTTTTAATGTTACATTGATTGTTGTGGAGGGAAATCGAAGGATCGAAACTGCCACAATTCAGGCTTACACTGCGATAACTACTGGCGAAAATTTTTCGGCTGCCGAGATGAATGATGCAGTTCAAAGAGTGCGCGATTCGGGTTTATTTGAAACAGTCACCGCGGACATGCGAGGTGAGGCGCTGGTCATCACTGTAGCGGAGCATCCAACGGTCAACGTGGTGGCGTTTGAAGGCAACTCAAGTTTAGATGATAATGTCTTGGTGTCCTTGGTGCAGACTACAGCAAGACGTGTGTATTCAGCTTCTCAAGTTCGGGATGATGCAAACCTGATAGCGGCGGCTTATGCCAATCAAGGCCGGATGTCGGCTTCAGTTGAGCCGCGACTTATAAGTCGCGTTGATAACAGAGTAGATGTTGTATTTGAAATTGTCGAAGGCGGCGTTGTCGAGGTGGAACGGATTTCGTTTGTAGGAAATCGTGATTTCTCTGACCGTAGATTGCGTAGGGTTCTTGGAACAAAGCAGGCTGGCTTATTCCGTCTCTTGGTGCAGCGTGACACATTTACAGCTGATCGCATTGCTTTTGATAAGCAAGTTTTGACCGATTTTTACACATCTCGTGGCTATGTGGATTTCCAAGTATTATCTGTAAATTCGGAACTTTCAAAAGATAGAGACTCCTTTTTTGTTACTTTTCAAGTTCGAGAAGGACAACAGTTTAAGTTTGGTGCGGTCACCACAACAAGCGATATAGCTGAGGTGAATCCTAGCGATTTTGACGTGGCCATTAAAGTAAGTGAGGGAAATACCTACTCTCCAAATCTTGTGGAAGATTCAATCGCAAGAATGGAACGCCGGTCGCTGGAATTAGGTTTAAATTTTATAAGAATAGAGCCACGATTGACACGTAACAGTGAAGATCTCTCTCTTGGCCTGGAGCTCAATATTTCTCGTGGTCCTCAAGTTTTTGTTGAACGTATTGATATTAAAGGGAACACTACTACCCTTGATAGGGTTATCAGACGCACATTTAAAATCATTGAAGGTGATCCATTCAACCCGCGCGAAATTCGTGCAAGTGCCGAACGTATTAGAGCCCTTGGTTTTTTCAAAAACTCCAACGTCAGAACAATACGTGGTTCATCCGCAAATCAAGTGATTGTTAAAGTAGACGTCACAGAGCAACCAACTGGCAGTCTGAGTTTTGGTGGTAATTACAACACAGCTAATGGTGCTTCATTAATTGCCAGTTTCCGTGAGACTAATTTTTTAGGGCGGGGGCAATCTGCAGCTTTGTCGTTCAATACAGGTTCGAGTTCGCAAAGTTTTAACTTTTCATTTAAAGAACCCAGCTTATTGAATAGAGATTTGAGCCTTGGTTTAGGCCTGCTCTATGGCAGAACAAACAACTCCAACGCTCGTTATGATACCGACGGTTTGAAGCTTAACTCTAGCCTTGGTTTTCAAATTAGTGAAAATGGTCGCCTCGGAGTTAAGGTTTTTGGAAATACTGCTAATATGACGGATGTTTCGACTTTTTCACCAATAATTTTAACTGAAGCGGCGGCTGGTCGCCGCACTAATTACGGACTTGGCTACACCTACTCATTTGATGATCGTAGGACGGGTTTGAACCCAAAAGCTGGTGTTTTTGGATCTTTTGGGCAAGACTTTGCCCTATTTGGTGATAGTAATTACGTTAAGTCCACATTACGCGTAGGAGCTGAAACCTTGGTATGGGGCGAAGATATTAAGTTGTCGGTTGTGTTCGATGCAGGCGCTTTGACCTACTCAGCGGGTTCGTCAAGCAGTGTTACAGATCGTCACTTCCTTAACTCCCGACAATTTCGTGGTTTTGCCCCAGGTGGATTAGGTCCGCGCCAGATTGTTTATGATGATAATTCTGATGTGGTAAAAAGTAACGATGCGTTGGGCGGAAACTATTACGCTGTAGCACGCTTTGAATCAAAGTTTCCATTGGGCCTTCCTGAAGAATATGGAATAAGTGGCGGTGCTTTTATAGATATTGGCTCTTTATGGGGTCTTGATGCCGCAAGTTTAGATGCGGGGTCTACGGGTAACCAGAATGAATCAGATGTGTTTCACGAGTTTGCTTTACGGTCAGTATTAGGGGTCTCTATCTTTTGGAAGACACCAATTGGGCCGCTAAGATTTAACTGGACAGAAACCTTAAACAAGCAAACCTATGACACGGGACAAAGCTTCGACTTCACAGTCTCCACCTCTTATTAATTGTGTTGTGTATGACCTATCTCTTTCGCGTTATTTCTCCTTTGTTAGTTGCAACCATAATGCTCGCAACAAATGCCTCTGCGCAGGCGGGTGGGGTCGTGGTTATACAATCCGAAGTTGTTTATAGAAAATCTGTATATGGACAAAGCCTTATTGCTGCGCTGACGGAGGAACGCCAGTCATTAGATGACGAAAACCTTGCTATTTTAAGTGAGCTAGAGATGGAAGAGCGTATGCTTACTGAAGCTCGGGAAACCATGTCTTCAGATGATTTTGCCATAGCTGCTAAAGAATTTGACCAAAAAGTTCAACGTTCGAGAGAGACACAGCTTAGTAAAATAAGAGCGGCGGATCTTAAACGGTCAAAGCAGATCAACATTTTTTTTAAACGAGTTGCGCCAATAGTACAGACTGTATTGGTCGAATATGGTGCTGCAATCGTTTTTGAAAAACGAAATGCTCTGGTAAGCCTAGATAGCGC
>JAPKEA010000366.1 GCA_028822275.1 Planktomarina sp.
CATCAATGATAGAGAGCGTGTTTCGTATGCAAGACCCCGTACTATGGGCGTGCGTATGACCTACAACTTCTAAACATTGTAAAGTAGTTTAAAAAGCTAGATCATAATGCCCCTTTCAAGGGGCATTATTTTTATATGGAGAAAAAATTGGTCGATAAATTACTATCAGATAATATTGTCGGTGAAGAGTTGTTGGAGAGCATTAAAGCTCTTTTGCGGTCAGGTGATTTTCTCAAAGCTGAACAACAGCTATTGGATATAGTGGTAGCAGGACCAGACCATGAAGAGGTGCTTTACATGCTGGCAGTGTGTCAGCGCTATTTGAAGAAATATTCCGCAGCTTTGACTAATCTTGACAAGTTAAAGAGCCTGGTACCTGATCATAGTCGGGGCCACCAAGAAACTGGCCATGTTTATAGGGCGATGAATAACGCAGACGCTGCACTTAATGCCTATAGTCGGGCTATACAAATCAATCCTGCCCTGTTAGCGAGCTTTCGAGCACAGATAGACATTCTTTCAGCGACCGGCAGAGAGTCAGGTACTGGTCCGCTCAGGCGGCAACTGGAGTCTCTAGAGGCACTGCCAAAAGTGCTTGTTGTGGTTATGGATCTTATTGCTCATGGCAAACTAGTCAAGGCTGAGGAGCTCTGCAAAGGATTTATGCAAAAAGTACCTCGACATATTGAAGGTATGCGTCTTCTGGCGGACATTGGAAATCGTCTCGGCGTATTAGAAGATGCAGAGTTCTTGTTAGAGAGTGCCATTGCATTTTCTCCAGATAGCATACAGGTGCGGATCGACTATATTCAGGTGCTCAGAAAAAGGCATAAATATGAAAAAGCTTTGGCCCAAGCCAAGCTTCTATTGGCAAAAGATCCGAAAAATCCGCAGTTTCAGTCGGTTTTTGCGGTTGAGTCTATGCAATCGGGCGATTATGCCACTGCCTTAAAGGCCTTTGATTCTATTTTGAAGATCATCCCTGAAGACCCTGTAACACTCACATCGCGTGGTACTGTTTTAAAAACGACAGGTCAGACCGATGAGGCAATTGAGTCTTATCGCAGGGCGATTAAAAAGTATCAGGGCCATGGCGAAGCCTATTATTCTATGGCCAATCTCAAACTTTTTAGTTTTAGCGAAGAAGAGATCGCCATTATGGAAGCCCAGAAAAACAATCTTGGTATCTCGCATATGAGCCGTGTGTATATCAATTTTGCCTTGGGTAAGGCTTACGAAGATAAGGGCCTTTTTGAGAAATCGTTTGAGCACTATGAGCTAGGGAATTCTTACAAAAAGGCTCAAAGTCGTTACAAGTCCAATGAATTAACTGATGAGTTTCAGGCTCAGGCGGACGTTTTTGATGATGCGTTTGTAGCCCGCCATTCAGGCACAGGTCACGATGCGCCGGACCCCATTTTCATTGTTGGGCTGCCCAGAGCGGGATCGACATTACTTGAACAAATTCTTGCCTCGCACAGTCAGGTTGATGGAACCATGGAGTTACCTAACATGCTCTCCTTGGCGCAAAAATTACGCCGTGGCGAGCGAATGAGCATGACGAACCATTATCCGGCGGTACTAACAACATTAGAGCCCCAGAGCTTTGCGGAGTTTGGTGAGACATTTATTAAAGAAACACGCATTCATCGAGGCTCAGCGCCATTTTTCATTGACAAAATGCCTAATAATTTTAGACATATTGGATTGATCCGCCTGATACTGCCTAATGCCAAAATTATTGATGCACGCAGGCACCCTATGGGCTGTTGTTTTAGTGGGTTTAAGCAGTTGTTCGCTGAAGGTCAAGAGTTTACCTATGGCCTAGAGGAAGTAGGCACTTATTACAAAGATTATGTCGAACTTATGGATCACTGGGATAAAGTATTTCCCGGGAAAGTGCTACGCGTTCAATATGAGGACGTTGTCGCGGACCTTGATACTCAAGTGAGACGTATACTTGACTACTGTGGACTGGACTTTGAAGAAAGTTGCATTAGTTTTTATGAAAATGAGCGCTCAGTGCGAACGCCAAGTTCTGAGCAGGTACGCCAGCCGATTTATCAGAGTGGTGTTGAGCAATGGAGGAATTTTGAAGATTATTTAGGTCCGCTTAAAGATTCCCTAGGCCCAGTGCTAGGCCGATACCCCATTTAATTGGTAGCCATAAAAATGAGCAAGACGAGGAGATATAAAGTGACTGATGTGATAATGACGCGACAAGAAATTCAATCAATCGTTGCACTGGTGCTTGAATCGAACGGCTGTGATAAAGAAAACGCAGCTGCGGTAGGTAGAACGATTTCTGCAGCTGAGCTCGATGGCTGTGCAGCGCATGGATTATTCCGTATGCCTGGGTATGTCGCATCTCTGCGCAGTGGCAAGGTGAATGGCAAGGCTAAACCGACAGTCACGCGTATATCCCCAGGCGTTGTCAAAGTTGATGGAGATCACGGTTATGCGCCACTGGCCTTGGAAATGGGTCGAGAGGCGTTGATTGAAGCTGCCAGAGAGAACGGTATAGCCGCAATGGCGCTGGTTAATGTGCATCACTTTGCAGCTCTGTGGGTTGAAGTGGAGCCTATTGCGGAAGCTGGCTTGGCGGCGATGGCTTTCACTACCTACAAGCCTGCTGTTGTGCCGGCTGGGGCTAAAGAGCCGCTATTTGGTACAAATCCAATGTGTTTTGGTTGGCCTCGAGGTGATCAGCGTCCACTCGTGTTCGATCAGGCATCAGCGTCAATGGCACGTGGTGAGGTGATGATCGCTGCGCGTGATGGACATCCGGTGCCGCTAGGGACTGGAGTCGATGCTAATGGAGTACCGACTACTGATGCCGAAAAAATCATAAATGGTGGAGCTTTACTTCCATTTGGGGGCCACAAAGGTTCAACCATTGCAATGATGATAGAGCTTTTAGTGGCAGGCCTCACGGGCCAAGATTTTAGCTTTGAAGCTCAAAAGAATGATAATAATGATGGGGGTCCCCCCAATGGTGGCGAGTTTATGCTGGCTATCGATCCTAATCGATTTGGTGATGCTGATAATTGGCTAAAGCATTCAGAATCTTTCTTGCACCTGTTGGGCGGAATGGAGGGAGCCCATATACCGGGCAATCGACGGTATGCCAATCGAGAGAGGCACGCTCTTGAGGGTATTTCGGTTAAAGAAGCAGTCCACGCTAAGTGTTTGGAATTCTCTCAGGCTACAGAGTAGGCCTGTGCTA
>JAPKEA010000367.1 GCA_028822275.1 Planktomarina sp.
CCCATTTTTTCTTGTAGGTGGAGGTGGCTATCTTGTTCGTAATGCCGGTTTCTACGGAAATGGCCGGCACGGCAGTATTTCATGGGAATCCCTTGAGCCAGGGCACCCTTTTTCTCGTCCTTACCATTTGGATCTTTTTGTGCTGTATATGCAGCGTATTGCCGGGTTTGATTTTTTGGAGCTGACTGCCCAACAGCGTAATTCGGCAGCAACTAAAATACCAACACATTTAAAACGCTATTTGGGCATTGGAAATGCTTCAGGAGCTGGTATGATTGGTATTCTTGCAAAAAACCCTCAATGGCTAAATGCAATTATATACCCGAGAGAACTGGCGATTGCTTTCTTAAGGACGCAGTCGTTGATAACTACTGAAGCAATAGCGCGTTTTCGGAAATTGCTAATACGTGGAGCTTGCTACTACACTGAAGTTGACGCGCACATCAAACCACGCACACAGGTAGGTGAAGAGCTGCAAAACGTATTGCTAATCCTCAACAAGCATTATGAATACATTTACTCGAATTGGTCCAACTTTCTTGATGAAGTGACCTGCCTAATGTGCCGAGACACGCTCGAACAGGTTCATTCTTTACTTATCAACACATATCCAAAACTAGTGGCAGCACTTCGACCTGTTGTCGAATCAAGCATGAAAGATAAGCCAGCCTTCAAGCCAGAGATGCCAGTTTTTGACCTTCAGATATTGGTGGAACAGTCATACGGCTGGGCGCTAAAAACGCATCGGGTTGCACCAGAAAAAAATTGGTATTTTTGGTATCGCTCAGAAGAAAACGGAGAAAATCGGCGCGGTGAACGCGCTATTGATCCGGGAGTCGAAATTGAGACTTTTGTCGACCTGATAGGCGCAGCACAAACACTATACGAAAAGCTTAAGCATGCTCCACGAAACCAGAGTACTGCCAGATTTCTACTGGATTTTCCCGAGCAAGCATTCTTCGTGGAACGATTGCAATTTTTGGCAAACAAACCTTACGCAGACTATAATATCAACGTAACCTCTCTGGATTTCAAACCCTCCCAAATCATTTGTGCCTACCTGACTGCATTTGGTCTCGAAATTGCAAACCCTAATAGTGTCAATTGGGTCCGCGGAACATTGTTGCAAGGAGCACCGCTACCCGAAGATATAGCTGCGGGCCGCCAAATTGATTGGTCCATGCCCAGCATACCAGACGGCAATGAGCTCGGAAGTGGTTATTGAATAATGCGGGTTTCAATGGGTGAGATCCCAAGAATTGGCCTTGATGTCCTTAGAGGCCTTGGCCTTGGCTACTCAATTGCATGGCGTGGGCGTGAAATGATTGCCTGGAGCGAGGCAGTGCATGGGTGCGCATTGAAATACATGCGACTGAACAGCGCAAAACTAGTTGAAGCGCACAAACTTGGTTTCGAAATCCTTGAGGAAAGGACCGTCAGCATTCGAGTAAATGCACGGGGCCAGAGCCTTTTGACAATCGGGCCGCGTGCTATTGATCTGGCGATCGCATATGCGCGCAGGGGTAGTGTTGGTTGCGTCAAGTTAGAGAATGTCAACGGATTATTTATGTCTCATGCCCTACTGGCTAGCGCTGCAGAGCGAGGCCATTCATGTGTCGCATTGTTTGCATCGTCTTCTAAAAGAGATCCTTTTGAAGCAACTGGTATGACAATTTCTAATCTTGACGGCAAATGCCGCAGGGTGATGGCATTCCGTAGCTCTATTAACGGGAAGAATACAATTTTTTCTCTGCGAGATGATCTCTTCCATCAAAATGACTTGAATAGAAGGGTTAGGTGTTTTGCAGAAGAGACCAAATGTACCTCACATAATTGGCTTGAGATTATCTGCTTTCCTATCGGCAAGATGCTTTCCGCTCCAGCTGGTGTGACTCAGCAAGCTAAATGTCATCTATGTTTGACTGGAGCCGGTTTGGAAAATTGGGTTGTTTTTGAAAAACATGACTACCGATTTCAGCAGGCAATGATCAAAGGAATTGATGTTGCCAGCGAGGATTTTAAAGCCTTCTGGGAGATGTCAAAACTCATTCGGATACCAAATTCACAGCGGTCTCAAATACAGGCTGGATAACAAAATAACAAACATGTTAGGGGAAAAAATTGGAAAATATTCGTCTTGGTAAATCCGGATTATGGGCTTCCCGTCTATCACTGGGTGCAATGGGGTTTGGTGATCCATCGTGGCGTTCATGGGTGCTTGACTATGATTTGGCTGTAGCTCTTTCAAAATTTGCATTCGATAAAGGTATCATATTGTTTGATACATGTGACTTCTATTCGCAGGGAGAAAGTGAAAAAATTCTTGGGCGTATTCTGACTGATATAATTCCCCGCAATCAGGTAGTGCTTGCTACAAAAGTTGGTATGCCCATGGGGCCTGGGCCGAACAACAGGGGTTATTCGCGCAAACATATTCTCAGTGCAGTTGATGCTTCGCTGAAACGCTTAAATGTTGACTACATTGACTTAATACAATCCCATATTTGGGATCCCGCAACAAATATTGAAGAGATGGTTGAAGCTTTTGATGCGGTCGTAAGATCCGGTAAGGCGCTTTATGTAGGCGCTACAGACATGCCCGCATGGCAGTTTTATAAGGCAATTCAGTTTGCCCGTACAAACAATTTGACGGCATTTTCCACTATGCAAAATCATTATAATCTTGTCTGGCGCGAAGATGAGAAGGAGATTTTTCCCCTCTGCCTAGAGGAAGGCATTGGGATGTTGCCCTACAGCCCTATGGGCAGAGGGTTTCTTTGTGGAGCAGACCGTTTGGGGAGTAATCGTTCAACAGAACGTGCACGCACAGATGACTGGACACAAAAATGGTATGGCCGTCCAACAGATAAGGCGATTGCCAATCGCCTCGTAGAATTAGCTAAAGGATATGGGCAATCGCCTGCCAAGCTCGCACTTTCCTGGGTGCTCAACAGGCCTGGCGTACATTCGCCCATAATAGGTGCTAGACTGAATTCACACATCAATGATGCAATTTCGGCCGTTGAGATGCGTCTGGATGACGAGCACGTTGCGGAGCTAGAAAAAATGTACGTTCCCCGCATGAACAACTAGCGTAGTTGATATACATGCTTTGACTAATAACTTCTTAACGGGCCTAAGAGTGGGGGTTACTTAGCCCAATCCAGTCAGACCAAGGGCCCGGAACCACGGACCGGGGACCCCCAATCACGGGTCCCGCGCC
>JAPKEA010000368.1 GCA_028822275.1 Planktomarina sp.
AAAGTTTGAGCCCAATTTTCATATGCGCTATAGCATATGGGGCCATCATTAGCTCATAGCCATGTAGCCGTGGTAGTAGGTGCTCTGGCACATATTCGTTCCAGAGTTCCTTAATCTGAGCTTCTCGATTACCCTGCTTCTGCCATTTTGCAGTCATCGTTTTATAAATAAGATCAATAACCTCTACTGGGAAAGTACCTGTGCCAGTGGCTGGATCAAGAATTTGGACAAAAGCCTGATCGGGAGAAGTGCCTTTTGGTATTTCTAAGTCCGTTGTCTGTTCGGCTAACTCTCCCCAAGTAGTCGTATCGGCAAGTCCGTCTGCTAATCCAAATTCCGTCCGCAACTGCTCGTCCACTGAGCGAACGATAAACGAAACAACTGGTTGAGGCGTATAGAAAACGCCCCGATCTTTTCTAATTTTACTATCATATTCTTGAAGGAAGCCTTCGAAGAAATGCATGACAGGGTCTTCTTTTTGATTACGGTCCCCAAAGTCGCGCAAGACGGCTTCCATGTTTGTATTATCGAGTAAATCAACAACTTCGTTGATGCCTAACTCATCAAAATCTAACCCCACACCGCTACTATGACTACGGCCTCCCACATTTAAAAATGTCTCCATTAAATCTCTGAGAAACGGGTTGGTGATTGGTATTTGGGTATGGGCTGCATCCGCCGTATTTGCTTTTGGATTAATGATGCGGGCCGACAAAAGACCATATGCGATTGTCTGGGCATACATGTCTGAAAAGGAGTCGGTGTCGAGGTCTGAAATCAGGTTTTCCTTAAATATTGACATAAGCTTATGAATTGGGCCTTCATCACTCTCAATGGCAAGTACTTCGCGTAACCGGGTTCGGACTGCTAAAGCCAACTGTCCAAGTCGCTCAGCCATTTCTTTGGAACTTTGAATGACTTCACGATTTTTAAGCGTAAACGCATCTCGCCACTGGGCTCTCCACGCGTCACTGTCGGTTGGGTCGTCAGGCCATATCAGTTTTTCGCGCAGCGTCTCTATGACATAGTCAATTTTAAGCCCAGTGTCATCGTCGTCCCAACCCAGGACTTTTAATATAGGAAGATCAGTTTTCTCTGGATTGGCCGCAAAATGCGCAAACGAGATACTCTGTGTCCCAAGGTTGCCTGTTTGAGAAATCAATAAAAGATCACTCTCATGCCATGACGCTCGGTCGCCTGAATTACTGGTAGATCGTTTCTTAAGCACCAACTTACTTAAAAGCCTTCGAAGCGCGACAACCGGCAGTTTGTTATCATCAAAGCGTATGAAAAAAATGCCCCATGGCTGGTCTTTATCCAACGGTCTAAGACGACGTATTTCTAGGAACTTTGGTGCAGTCTTTTCATCCAAACCGAGTTCTGCTGCAGAATACTCGAATGTCATTTCCTCAAAATCGTCGGTTTCTATCGGCCAATCAAGCTCATCGCCCAGGTAATCGACTAATTCAGGAAAATCACGGATAGATTTAAATCTACTAGCTGCAGTCGGGCTCATTCTATTTCCTACCGTTTAATTTATTTCCATCCAAGCGAGAAGCTTTGGCTTAATGCCGACAGGTGCTTCCAATTTTTTCAGATAACTATTCTTAATGTGTTTCAGGACTTTCCCTCGAATTTCTATGAGTGTTTCCTGTTCATTCGTACATTTGCGTGGCTCTTTAACTGAACACTGAACAGAGGTGATAATTTCAGAAACTTCTTCAAAAATATTACCATTTTCCATCTTATATAGGTACCACTGACAAGGCCCATTTTCTGTTGAAAAGTCTTCCAAATCTACGTCCCACGCCGGCAACCTATAACAGAAAAATACGCCTTTGGTGCCTTTTTTGGGTACTGCACGTCCACTGAATATACTACTTGGAAAAGAATCTAATCGTTCTTTCAAGTCTGGAATATTTTTAAGTAGTTCTTGCAACTCAAGTTGTAAGTTTTCAAGTAGTGAGCGCTCACCCTCATACCCCGCGTTGAACTCGCGCAAAGCTTCATATTCGTCTTCGGGAGTTAGCAGCTTGCGACCCTCAATGCCCATTGTTTCAGATATAAGCAGTGTTTTACGGGTCACGGTGTTATATAGGCTGAGCAACCTGTTTAATTCGCCAGGTGGCAAGAAATTCCAAAAGGCTACTTTGCCACGGTCAGATTTTACATCAGGATGATCTTCAATAAGCTTGGCTTCTACCTTCGGATCCATACGCCTATCCACGCGGCCAATTCGTTGCATCAACCGCACTGGGTTCCAGTGAATGTCATAATTAATGAGGCGAGTACTATCTTGCAGGTTCAGCCCCTCAGAAAGCACATCTGTTGCAATTAAAACCCTGATCTCTTTCAGCCCATCTTCAACTAATCCCGCTGAAGTAGTGGAATTGTAATAAGGTGCAAATCTTTGCACAGCGTCATATCGCGTACCCGCGGAGCCTCCATCAATTCTGGCCAGACCATCGATACCAGCTTCCTTTAAATTTTGCTCCAGATAGCGCGCCGTGTCAGCAAATTCGGTAAAGATAATGACCTTTTTACCAATAAATTCTTTACTTTTAAGCATACGCTTAAGTTTATTGAGCTTATCGTCTCTCTCAGGCTTGAATTTACGAGTTTCTTGTAAAAATTTAACCAGTTCATTCAGGTCAAGCAAAGTCATATTTATTATTGCGGCAACATCATACTCTTCACGCTTAAGTTTCTCCCACCACTCCAACAACTCTTGCGGAAAAAGCTCTGGGTCATCTTCCTCATCTGCTTCCCATAATTCGAGTTGTTTCTGAGATGTATACTTTAAAATACTCTCGTTCTGAGCAACCCATCTTTCAAGCAGCTGTTTTTCGTGATCTGTTTCGCAATGTATTGTTAAAAAGGCTAATAGCTTTCTGAGCAACCTATCGCATGAAGTCTCAAAAGCATAAACTGAACTCTCAAATCTCTTAAGAAACTGGGTTCTTATAAGAGTAACGACGTTCCTCAATCTTGTTCGATGAAACGGATCTATCTCATCTGCATCGCCAAGGTAATATTCTACTGGGTTGTAAACAACCAAACTAAAAAGTGGAGAAGAACGCTCAAACGCACGCTCAATTAAACCCAACAGAGCGCCATAAGTTTTGAAAATCGAGTATTCTGCCACTTGCGGCCTTTGCCGCTGAGGGAAAGCTGCTGCCTTGCCATATTCTTTTTTCTGACTTTCTATTGCAT
>JAPKEA010000369.1 GCA_028822275.1 Planktomarina sp.
TAAAGATTTCCCAACAACGGGATATACAGAGCTGCGCTATGACGAAGCTGAAAAGCGCGTAGTTTATGAGCCCGTATCATTGGTACAAGAATACCGACAGTTTGACTTTATGTCCCCTTGGGAAGGTGCAAAATATATTATCCCAGCTGATCGCAAAACAGATAAGGCTCAGGGTTAACTGATGATACACCCTATTGTCTCAATCCATGCTTTAGCAATGCAAATTTCAGATGTTTGCCGGATGAAAAATGAAACTAGTGAACCAAGATTAAATGACCGCCACGTTGACCAACAAGGGGGTGCGTAATGGGCGGCTCTAAAATTGATGACGTTTTAACCGGCGAACAAAAAATTCGTAATTTTAATATTAACTTTGGACCCCAGCATCCAGCTGCTCATGGCGTACTGCGCCTTGTGCTTGAGTTGGATGGTGAGATAGTTGAGCGGTGTGATCCACACATTGGACTGCTTCACCGCGGAACAGAAAAGCTAATGGAAAGCAGAACTTACCTGCAGAATTTACCTTATTTCGATCGCTTGGATTATGTAGCTCCAATGAACCAAGAACATGCTTGGTGCTTGGCTATTGAAAAACTTACAGGTACAGGTGTCCCAAGACGTGCAAGCTTAATTAGGGTGCTTTATTCAGAGATTGGCCGCGTTTTAAGCCACCTTCTTAACGTGACAACTCAAGCCTTGGATGTGGGTGCGATGACGCCACTAACCTGGGGCTTCGAGGAGCGCGAAAAACTAATGATCTTCTATGAACGTGCTTGTGGTGCACGTTTGCATGCTGCCTATTTTAGGCCAGGTGGTGTGCATCAAGACCTTCCTGATCAATTGGTCGATGATATCGAAGAATGGGCGCACACATTCCCGGCAGTTTTGAATGATATTGACACCATTCTTACCGAAAACCGTATTTTTAAACAACGCAATGCGGATATTGGTCTGGTGACAGAGGATGACATTCAAAAGTTTGGTTTCAGTGGTGTTATGGTGCGTGGTTCAGGCTTGGCTTGGGATCTACGTCGTTCCCAACCTTACGAATGTTATGATGAGTTTGAGTTTCAAGTACCTGTTGGCAAAAATGGTGATTGTTATGACAGATATCTCTGCCGCATGGAGGAAATGCGTCAATCTGTTTCGATCATCAAGCAATGTATTGGTAAATTAAGAGAGTCCACTGGGGATGTGATGGCTCGGGGTAAAATGACCCCTCCAAAACGCGGTGAAATGAAGCAAAGTATGGAGGCACTGATCCATCACTTTAAACTCTACACTGAAGGCTTTCACGTTCCTGCTGGCGAAGTCTATGCATCAGTCGAAGCCCCAAAAGGTGAATTTGGTGTTTATCTTGTATCAGATGGTAGTAACCAGCCTTACCGAGCAAAAATTCGTGCGCCAGGGTTCTTACATTTGCAGGCGATGGATCACCTTTGCAAAGGTCACCAGCTTGCAGATGTGGCTGCAATAATTGGCACTATGGATGTCGTGTTCGGGGAGATTGACCGATGACAAACCAAATTGTTTATTTCAAAAACCTTTTTGCGTCTTTGAACGCCAAGTTATAGGGGCCTAAAATGCTTCGTCGTCTTCATGCAGACCAACCAGATACTTTTGCCTTTGCGCCTGCCAATCAGGCTTGGGCAGAGGCGCAGGTAACAAAATTTCCAGAAGGCCGTCAGGCCAGCGCAGTCATTCCAATTTTATGGCGCGCGCAAGAGCAGGAAGGCTGGCTGACTCGACCTGCTATCGAATCTGTTGCTGATATGCTGGATATGGCTTTTATCCGCGTTCTTGAAGTTGCGACATTTTACTTTATGTTTCAGTTGCAGCCTGTGGGTAGCGTTGCGCATTTTCAAATTTGTGGCACCACTACTTGTATGATCTGTGGCGCTGAAGACTTGGTGGCCGTGTGTCATGAAAAGATCTCAGCGAAACCCCATGAAATTTCAGTGGATGGTAAATTTAGTTGGGAAGAAGTTGAATGCCTTGGAGCCTGCGCAAATGCGCCAATGGTTCAAATAGGCAAAGATTACTACGAAGATCTGACTAGCGAAAAATTTGTGGTTTTGATCGATGATTTGGCTGCTGGAAAAGTTCCAACCCCTGGTCCGCAAAATGGTCGCTATGCATCAGAGCCAATGGGTGGGGTTACAACGTTGCAAGAATATAATGCGTGTAAAGCGCCTTATAACGCTTCTGTTGCGCTGGCTGTCGATCTAATTGACACAGTTAAAAGAATTAATGGAACCGAAGTACCTTTGCGAACACCTTGGCTCGGTAAGGCTAAGAAAAACGTGGCGAAGAACTAAATAGCGTATGGAGCCTATAGTGATGAGTACAGAGCATGATCATATTCAAGCAAACAAGGGCCGCATCGCTGGCCTGTCTATTGCGGGTTCTATGTTGCTTTGGATTGCGATGCAGTGGGCAGCTAAGGATTTTGGTTTTCCGACCAGACTTATGCTGCTCTTAGATTTGGCCGTCATGGCCGTAATGTTTTGGTCACTGATTGTGACCTTTCAAATTTGGCGGTCGCGCCGCGATGCAAATAAAGGCTAGGTTACATGCTCAAGGATCAAGATCGTATTTTCACTAATTTATATGGGATGCATGAGCGCACCCTCAAAGGCGCTAAGGCGCGTGGGCATTGGGATGGGACCGGAGCTATCATTAAAAAGGGACGTGAATGGATCATCAATGAGATGAAAAAATCCGGTTTGCGTGGCCGTGGTGGCGCAGGCTTCCCAACCGGTTTGAAATGGTCTTTTATGCCAAAGGAGAGTGATGGCCGTCCTTCCTATTTAGTTGTAAATGCAGATGAGTCTGAGCCAGGAACATGTAAAGACCGTGAGATAATGCGTCATGATCCTCACACATTGATAGAAGGCTGTTTAATTGCATCTTTCGCAATGAACTCGAACGCATGCTACATCTACATTCGTGGTGAGTACATTCGCGAGCGTGAAACGTTGCAGGCAGCGATTGATGAAGCCTATGATGGCGGTATGATTGGTAAAAATGCGTCAAAATCTGGTTGGGATTTTGATGTTTATCTTCATCACGGTGCTGGTGCATATATTTGTGGTGAAGAGACCGCTTTGCTCGAAAGCCTTGAAGGCAAAAAAGGTATGCCACGCATGAAGCCACCGTTCCCAGCCGGTGCTGGGCTTTATGGATGTCCAACCACAGTGAATAATGTG
>JAPKEA010000370.1 GCA_028822275.1 Planktomarina sp.
AGGGCTTATCTGTCGTTATGGAACGCCTCTGCGCTATCAACATGCATAACTTCGACGCCGGTCACGCGACCCGAACGAGCATAGAACATCTTGGTTGTTTCGTAATCTGCCGGACAAAAAGTCATATTTCAATCTTAGGCCCAAGATCGTCGGCTGGATCACTTCACCATGGACTGCTAATAGCTATTAGGTCAGCTTATTGAGAAGTTTATCTAGATGGGTGGGCAGATCAAAATGAAGTTGAAAGCGCCGGACTATTTTTATGCCTTAATGTAAAGTGCCCAATTCCTAAAATGGGTAACTGCAGTATATTAGTCTAAGAAAATTTTTCTCAAATCGTAGCCAAAATAAGCCGTATTTATCAATTTCCTTTTAGGGTGGCTTCATTGGAACCTTTTTACCTTATTTTTATCAGATTTTAGAATATGGAAAAGCCCAAGACTTTAAATTGAGGGGACTGGACTGTTATCTTGAACACGGAATAGGTTAATACGACGTCGGTCTTCTTGCGGGGATAGGCCGAAAGCTTCTTTATAATGTTGCACCATAGGTGTGGTGGAACCGTAACCCACTTGAAGAGCAATTTGTGCCATGGTTTCTTTAGAGTACATTACTAATTGCTGCGCAGCCTTCATCCGCATAGCACGGTAATAATGTGACGGGCTTTTGTCGGTGGCTTTCTTAAAGCTACGTTCGATCTGGCGCGATGGAACGCCCACTTCAACGGCAACTCTGGCTACAGAAATTGGTTCGGTCAGGTTAGCAGCAAAAATAGCGATGGCCTTGGCCACCACAGACGGCAGCGTCGCGTCAGTCGTAGTTTGGCTATATGTTGGAATACTTTGACGCACACCATCTCCACGCATTAAAGGGTGCTGGAACCAACACGCGACTTCAGTAGCAACCTCGGCACCAAGACTAGTCTCGATTAGACGCAGACATAAATCAAACGCCGCCGCTGCCCCTGATGCAGTATAACGCCTTTCAGAAAATTCGATAACCTGATCTGAGGCTTGAATATTGAGGAATTCAGATCGGAACGCTGCCTCATAACACCAATGCACAGACACCTTGTATCCACTCATCAAGCCAGCCCGAACCAATGGGAATACACCACCACTGACACCGCCTAAAATAACGCCATGGCGTTCAAGGTTTCGTAGTGCACCAAATCCCGCCTTTGGGTTTTTGAAAGCGCCTAACGGTGGGCTAAGTAAGATCAAGCACTCAAGACCTGAAGATTGGGACAAAACAACATCTGGCTCGAACGAAACACCCGCACTAGATCTAACTTTCTCATCTGTTTCGGCGACTAGCGTCCAGGAAAACGCTTCCTTACCCGAAATCTCATTGGCAGCGCGTAGAGGCTCTATCATTGAGGTTAAACAGGCCATCGGAAAGCCATCAAAAATCAAGAAACCAATAGACTGGGTTTTCATACTATTCATATTTATGATAATAACAGCAAAACAGCTGCAAAGATCAAGATGCCCTGGGCTAAGAAACGGAAGTTACTATGAACATCGAAAAAAAATCGTCCAAAATGGTCACAACACTGACACAAGACCCGCATCTTGTGCGCGATGAACGTGAGAAAGTCCTGGAAGTGGCAATTGGGCGGGAGGTGCGTACATTCCGGCGGCGTCAAGAAGTAACCGTAGCCGAGCTCGCTGGATTGACTGGTTTATCTATCGGCATGCTTTCCAAAATTGAAAACGGGAACACTTCACCTTCCTTAACGACATTGCAAACATTGGCGAATGCCTTGTCTGTGCCTCTCACATCCTTTTTCCGCCGCTTTGAAGAGCGCCGCGAAGGTGTGCATACGAAAGCGGGCCAAGGTGTTGAGATGGAACGTGCAGGTACACGAGCCGGGCACCAGTATAATCTGCTGGGCCATATCGGTTCAAATGCCAGTGGAGTTATTGTTGAGCCCTATTTGATCACCCTATCTACGCATGCCGATGTGTTCCCAACATTCCAGCACGGTGGTATCGAAACCATATATATGCTGGAGGGCGAAGTCGATTATAGGCACGGCGAAGAAGTTTACCCTCTGAAGCCAGGAGACACTCTATTTTTTGATGCTGATAGCCCGCATGGACCTGAGCGTTTAGTCCAACTTCCTGCGCGATACTTATCGATCATCAGCTATCCTCAGAGTACTGCATAGAATTTTCTTTTTCTCACCAAAATTCCGATTTATATATAATTCTTAACTGAATTTCTGATCAAAATTTATCAGCTTAAAATAGTTCTCAGGGAGAGGTAAAATCACCCTTCGCCGATATATAGTAGTTCTCTCACCGCAACCACTCATTTTCACAGTCATTGCATTTCAAAGGACTAGAAGCGGCAAAGTCTAATCGGTCCAGCTGATCCAATTATCAAAATATAAAATCAGAGCAACCTGATATTCTTAGGATTCTTGAACATTTCAAATTGCAATACATCACTTTTGCAAGGGTGGCTCAGTGTCCTCTTCGGGCCAAACACCAAAAGATGTCTCTAACCCATCATCATATTTACACAAAAATTCTAACATCATTGTACGATTGTCAATAAAGCCTTTGTATGTTGCCAACTCCTCTGGCAAACCGCGTATAACACGGTGTAGCCTGCGACCCCATTTTACTTTGCTGACGATATCTTGAAATGATATTAAATAACATCGGATCGGGAAGACGAGCGCATTTGAGCGTGGCAATCTAAAGAATGTCTGCAACTCAACACGTAGATGCTGTTTGGAACCTAAGTTTTTGGGTGTGACTGAGGTCTTTTGGATTCCCCACTTGTGATAGTTCTCTGGGCTCGTGTCTAGTAGTGGGTTAACCGTCATTGTCCAATTCAGACGTCGCGCTGGAGAGCCTTGCTGAATGCTAAGAAGAAATTTCAAGGCTCGAATAAAAATACCTTTTTCATGTGCCAAAGGCACTGGCGCGTGCCATTCGAAGAAGTTCATTCCAATATCAAAGTCCAAGCTCCAATCTGCCTGCGTTGTAATCATTCCTGCATCCATCCAAAGGTTTTGGTTACGCTGATCAAGCACACAAAAATCACCCTGTGTTTGTCGCGTGATGTATTCCATCGGCCCGTAAGGAAGTGTAGTCTCATCCATGAAAACAAAATGATCATCGATTCCAAGTGGCTTATTGATCCAATGCCAATTGTCTCCATCTCGGTGCAGTTCGAACAAATC
>JAPKEA010000371.1 GCA_028822275.1 Planktomarina sp.
GGCTTGAAATGTTTAAACCCTATGAACTTTGTTTTGCAAAAACTGCCCATCACTATTTTTCTGTGACAGGGATGTAGAATTTAACCATAGCGCTCTGGTCCGATCCATTGAGCGGTGGAGTATCTGTCGCCATCCACCCATCCTAAAGGCAGTGTGGCCTCGATGGCTTCCACCTCAGCCAGTGACAAACTATAATTGCTTCCTGCAACCAACTCTTTAAAGTGTTCCAAAGTCCGTGTTCCTGGAATTGGCAGTATGTGCGCCCCCTTTGCCAGCACCCAAGAAACTGCAAGACCAGCGGCCGAAAGTCCCACCTCAGCTGCTAATGTACGAAAACCTTCACCCATTTTAATATTTCGCCCTAAGTTTGGCTTCATAAATCGCGGGTTATTAGCCAAAAACGGCATATTTTGGACGTCATTCACACTGTGGGGTTTATCAGTCAAAAGACTGCGCCCAACTGGCGAGAAAGCCACAAAAGTTGTGTTCAAAGCGGCACAAGTTTGAACGACACCAAGTTCAGGCGTCCGAGTTGACAAAGAATACTCCGACTGAACCGCCGCAACTGGATGAACAGCATGCGCCGCACGTAAAGAAGTGGGAGAAATTTCAGAATATCCAAAACCCCCAATTTTTCCAGCAGCCACGAATCCGGCCAAAGTATACGTGACCTCCTCTATTGATATGCTTGGGTCACGGCGGTGAACATAATACAAACCAATCTGGTCTACACCCAACCGAGCCAAACTTGCGTCGAGTTGCGCTTCGAGGTAGGCTTTACCATTGTTAAAGAGCCTCTCTGGATCGCTGCGATCGGTTATGCCGCCCTTGCTTGCAATGTGAAAAAAAGCACGCGCTTCGGGATTTTTGGCAAGATAAGCACCAATATGTTGCTCAGACACACCACGCCCATAAATATTAGCTGTATCAATATGATTGACCCCAAATTCTCGGGCGGCATTCAATATCGCAAAAACTTCTTCGCGTGAGACATCACCGTAAAAATTGGAAAATGACATTGCACCAATCCCCATTCGGGAGAGCTTTGCACCAGTGTGAGGGATGTCGAGAGGCATTACAGGTCCATCCTCTTCTGAATTATTTCAATTACGTGAGATATTGCGACAGAGGCATTCAAAGAGCTCGTATCAATTGTGATAGCATCTTCCGCGGCAATCAATGGCGCCAATTTGCGTTCTCTATCGCGCTTGTCTCGATCAATAACATCGTTCAGAACTTTGGAATAGGAAAGATCAGACCGTTGCCGGTCAAGCTCTTTTAAACGCCTCATTGCCCGGATCCCAGGAGTTGCGGTAATGAATAGCTTTACGTCGGCTTGTGGGCAGATCACAGTTCCAATGTCACGGCCGTCGAGTACAGCACCGCCTTCACGTCTTGCGAAGTCACGTTGAAATTCTATCAGGGCCATCCGTACATCTGGGAGAACCGCGGCTCGCGACGCCGCTTGGGCTACTTCGGAACTGCGTAAATACGCGCCCTGCAACTCACCTGGATGTATTGTTTTGGCAGCATCTACCGGTGTTTCACCTGCCAAAACCTTTGCACCTACCACGCGGTACAATAGCCCAGTATCCAAATAAGCCATGTTAAAATGTTCGGCTACTGCCCTGCTGATCGTGCCTTTACCAGCCGCTGCAGGGCCATCTATTGCAATTGTAAACTTCATAGCAGGCCTCGCAGCTTAGATGTAAAACTGAGCAGTAATTTTTGGATCAGCTGCATCAGACTTTTGCAAATTATCAGTCAATTCGTAATAAACACTTTTTTCATCGCAGAATATAGGCCCCGATAGTTGAACTCCAGTTGGACTATCAAACCATACTGCGGAAACATGAAGGTTTTTTCGCAACCATCCTCAAAACACCTGACTTTCACAAGTTCCAGAAAAACCAAGGAGTGCCTGCTTGGAGAAATGCAACTAAATCACGACCTCCTCAATTTTCAAACTTTCCCCTTGGCCTTGAATTTTAGTAAAAAAATCAAAGTAAATTTTCTACATCTCGTATAATGACAGGCTACAATGAACCGCAATGGGCCCAGAGTTGTAGATTTACCTGTCCACAAAGACAGTAATTTTTGATTACTTCACTCATACCGCATCTCGAACAAGGCTTGCACCAAGATCTGCCATGAGCGTCTCAAAGATTGGGAATGAAGTTGCTACTGGTGCACCATCATCAATCGAAACAGGGTTTTGAGTGGCCATACCTAAAATAAGAAAGGACATGGCAATTCTATGATCAAAATGCGTGGCAACGCTCGTGCCACCATGTACTTGACCTTGCAGGCCATGCACATGCCACCAATCAGGCCCTTCATCAACGGTTACACCGGCGGCCCTCAAGCCGGTAGCCATAGCCTCAATCCGGTCACTTTCCTTTACGCGAAGTTCCTTAACCCCATGCATACGCGTGACACCCGCGGCGAAACTCGCAACGATTGCGAGTATTGGATATTCGTCAATCATCGAGGCGGCTCGTTCAGGTGGAACAGCAATACCTTTCAAATTTGACGAATATTTAGCACGCAAATCTGCGACTGGCTCACCGCCCTCTTCGCGCATATTTTCGAATGTCAAATCAGCACCCATATCTTGCAAAGTATAAAACAGTCCCGCACGGGTTGGGTTCAGGCCTATATTTGGAACCAAAATATTGGAACCTTCCACAATCAAAGCGGCACATACAGGAAAAGCCGCAGAGGAAGGATCACGCGGGACAGTAATTGATTGGGCATTTAATTCCGGCTGGCCTGTCAACGTAACCATCCGTCCTTCAGCCGTTTCTTCAACCTGCACTTTAGCGCCAAATCCTGCCAACATCCTTTCGGTATGGTCCCGTGTCGCCTCTTTCTCAATTACCACTGTTTGCCCAGGGGCATTAAGCCCCGCTAACAGGACCGCTGACTTAACCTGCGCAGAAGGCATTGGAACAATATATCGAACTGGGACAGGATTTGATGCGCCAACGATTGTCAGTGGCAAGCGACCATGTGAACGACCATGAGCCTGCGTTCCAAACAAAGCCAAGGGATCTGTGATGCGGTCCATTGGGCGCTTGTTAAGGCTATCATCGCCGGTGAAGGTTGCATTTATACCAGTTGTGGACATAGCCCCGATTATCAAACGCACAGAAGTCCCTGAATTTCCACAATTAATTACGTGATCAGGC
>JAPKEA010000372.1 GCA_028822275.1 Planktomarina sp.
CACGTGGGTAAATGTTTGACCCACCAGAAATTATCATATCTTTTGACCTATCATGGAGCGTAATAAAACCATCGCAATCTATGGACCCCATGTCACCAGTCCACAGCCAGCCATCGCGAATAGCAGTTGTAGTCGCATCAGGGTTTTGCCAATATCCCATCATTACAGTGGTCCCAGAGACTAAGATTTCTCCGATCACGCCATTTGGCACCGTTGCACCCTCTTCATCACCGATACGCACCAGAACCTGACTTTGGGCCACGCCCACTGAGCCAAGGCGTCCTCTCCAGTTTAAATGTTCACGGTCACAGATAAACTCACGACGCAGAGCAGTGATCCCCATTGGGCATTCGCCTTGACCATAGACCTGTACAAACTTATCACCTAATACCTCAACCGCCGCAATAATATCAGCTACATACATCGGCCCACCAGCATAGATAATGGTTTTGATCCCCGCACCTGTCCTTCCATTTGCACGGGCGCGATCCACCAGACGCTTAACCATTGTTGGGGCAGCAAACAATGAAATATTGTTAATCTTTGGCGCAAGCATTAAAATTTCATTAGCATCGAATCCGTGGCTATCAGGCACTACGTGCCGCGCGCCTTTGATGACGTGCATGAAGTTGTAGATCCCTGCCCCATGAGACATTGGTGCCGCGTATAATATAGCGTCATTAGGTGAAACCTCATCCACATCAATGAAATAGGACAAGGCCATGGAGCTAATATTTCCAGCACTGATCATAACGCCTTTCGGCCGGCCCGTAGTCCCAGATGTGTAAAACAACCATAGTAAGTCATCATCATCTATCACTACAGGACGCCGCATGGCACGGCTTTCGCGTAGTTTAATATAGTCCAAACTATCGGCATAAATTATGGCCTTAAGGCACCCTGGAGCAATCCCGTTTAAAGCTCCACCCACGTCAGTGGAAACAAAGGCGATCTCTGCCCCCGCGTTTTCAATTATCCATGCCGTCTCTTTCGCATGTAGCTTTGCATTGATGGGTACCACCACAGCACCTACAAACCAGATGCCGTAAATCACTTCGAGATATTCAGTGCAGTTACTCATAAATATAGCGACACGGTCACCTTTGCCTATTTTATAATCTCTGGTTAGTGCGCCAGCAATTCGTGAAACACGGTCAGCAAAGCAGGCGTAATCAGCTTTGACCGCGTGGCCTGCGATCAATGCGGGCGCAGCAGGCGTCAAGCGTGCTGTTCGGATCAACCACTCTGCGGGGTTCATAAGCGAAACACGCCCCGAAGTGAGTGGAGCAAAATGGCTGCAAGCAGTTTTTCAGGACGGCTCCTCAACCTCTTCCAGATGCTGCGCCCCTCTCTCATAATCCTGGCACCATTGCTAAACCCCTGCCTATTAAGCTCACGCTAGAATTCCACAACATGACCTGCAATGGTAGTTTCAAGCAGCGTAAAAATCTGAGGGCGAGCAATCTCCTACCCAACTCAGTATTAGGCTAGAACAGTCGATTAATTTGTAAGTGTCAACTAAATTTTGAAGCTAAAAACAGGACTAAAGCTCTCGGAAAACTTGACGCTCTCAATGGTCGACAAAGGAGTGGTTTGCGTTAGAGTGGGAGGGCCTCAGCTACGGAATACCCATTCATATCAAACTTAAATATTAGTTTAGTGAGTGGCGATTGGTCAGCTAATAAAATTTCAGGCAAAATATCATTTAATTTTTTTATGAGATTACATCGCCTTCTTAAGCGTAAAAATCAATTTTAGCTGAAACAGCATCCAACCTCTAGTAAATGGATGCCACTAAATTTAGAGGCAACTGCGTTAAAAAGGTAAATGGAATACATGGTCACTGACCATTTAGATCTGGCACCCTTTTTGTATAAAATTGTAGGTACAGCTTGTGTATTAGTAAGAATATACTTAAGGAAACTCCTCAATGAATATGAGCTCCAGGGAATTAAAGTTGTTAAATTTAAAGCCTCTTAACAGTAAGTTTCTTCGCATATTGTTTCTTATGATTGCTAGCTCAGCATCGCCACTTATAGCGCAAAACTTCAATGGCTTTGGCTTTCCAGGCCTGGTCGAATTGCCAACTGCACGGCATATGCCGGCAGGAGAACTGGTGTTTCAACAGAAACTTGATAGGTCGCTGCATCGCTCCAACATTATGTTTCAATTGACGCCCAATATTGCAACTGCATTTCGTTATGTAGGCCAAGGGAGAAACTCTGGCAACTTTTACGGCGGGCGCCATAATTGGGATCGAAGTTTTGACCTTCATATAAGGCTGCTTGAGGAGCAACAATACCGCCCTGAGTTAAGTTTTGGAATGAGAGACTTCGTCGGCACTGGCTGGTATACATCTGAGTATGTTGTAGCGACAAAAAAATATGGCCCTTTAGATTTAACTGTGGGATTGGGGTTCGGACGTTTGGCTGGTCGTAATAAGATCAGTAACCCGTTTGCTGCACTCGCGCCTAAACTTAAATCCAGAGGCAGTCGAGAAATTGGATTGGGTGGCGAACTTGAATTTGGCCAGTGGTTTTCTGGCCCAGCATCTACTTTTTTTGGTGCTAAAATTCAAATGAGCGACAAGGTTGCAGCGGCGATTGAATACAACCCTGACTTGATGCTCCAGGAAGCGGGATATCTGAGCGTAAAGTCCCCAATAAATGTTGGAATTAACTATCAACTGAACGAAAGTGTAGAGCTTGGGGTTCAGAAGCTCCACGGCAATACATTTGGTGTGACTGCAAGTATGTTTTTTAATCCTAAGCGCCCACCAAACGGAAACGGGTTTGAGCTTGCCCCAGTACCGATGAGGGCAAGGTCGGTAGCAAATAATGTACAAAACTCACCAGAAAAAATTAAGTCTGTACTAAAATCGGAAGGGTTCTTGTTAAAGGGCATCCAAATCACTGGAGACACGATCCGAGTTGATATTGAAAATCAAGAGTTTCGTTCGGTTGCGCAAGCTGTGGGGAGGATCACACGAACGTTGCAGCGGTTCTCAAGTGACCGCATTACCAAAGCGAAGATTGTTTTTATAAAGCATACAGTACCCGTTGCTTCGTATGAGATTAACTTTAATGAGGCTGAAAAGGCCTTAAGAGGGCAGAAATCCAGAGGTGTTTTTAAGCCTAAAGACGTGGCGAGTGCTTTGCCAGTAGATGATCTGGAAGAGTCAAATTTT
>JAPKEA010000030.1 GCA_028822275.1 Planktomarina sp.
GCGGATCATGATCCACCAAATTGCCTGATGTGCGCTTGCAGTCACTTCGATCAGACCACCTTACACTGCAGTCCCCAATGGTTAGCGGTAATTACGAAACGCATTGGAAGAGTAGTTTGTATTATTCCGGGTCACCATACGCATTCCTTTGACCATAATTTTTTATTGAATAAGACGTCATCTTCTTATGTAAAATGCCACGCAGCAAAGCCTTACAACAGGGGAATAAACTTCAACACCACTCCAAAGATCACAAAGACCACAATTGGGAATAAAAGCAGCCCTGAAAGAGTGTAAAAATTTTAATCGGCCACAGCCTCTATGGTAGGAACCTCTGCACTAGTCTTACAAATCGCTTAACCATAATATTATCAAACAACATAGGTGAAAAATATGCACTCACGACCCGCTTGTTTACCTCGCCCATCGATGGATACGGCAAAACAGTTGAAGCAATAGCAGACATCTTGAGATTATTTGCCATTGCCATAGACCAAAGCCCAATCAAGTCCCCGGCCCCCGCCCCTACAATTGACGCACCAACCGGACGGCCTTTTACCACCATAACTTTAATCAAACCCATTATTTTTGAGTCAGTGATAGCCCTATCACTTCCTGCAAAATCAAATCTGACTATTGAAAGCTTTTCACCGTATCTAGATAAAGCTTGGGCTTGCGTTAAGCCAACCTGAGCGAGTTCAGGATCAGTGTAAGTAGCCCAGGGCAAGTGAGCCGTTTTAGCCTTCGCTGGGAAAGCAAACAGCATTGATCGAATAATGACCCCAGCATGGTAACCTGCAACATGAGTGAATTGCAGCCCCCCAACCACATCACCAATCGCATAGACACGCTTATTTGTGGTCTTAAGCTGTTCATCCACTTTGATCGCACAAGACCTGACATCGATACCACCAGCAGTAAGGTTAAGTTTCTCGATATTTATTTTACGCCCCACAGCCACCAGAAGATGCGAGCCCTTTACGCTGTCATGCGACGTTTTAACTTCAATATTTCCAGCTTTTCCTAAGATTCTTTCCGCCAAAGTATTTTCGACAATAGTTATCCCATCATTCCGAAGCGATTGAAGCACTATCGAAGACATTTCTGGATCGTCTTTGCCCAACGCCCTTTGGCCCTCAATGACCGTGACCTCGCACCCCAATCGCCGATGCGCTTGCGCCATTTCCATTCCGATGGGTCCACCACCGATAATTAATAGATGTTTAGGTTTTTCGCGTAGATCAAAAATATTTTCGTTGGTGTAAAAGGGCACATCTGTCAAACCAGGGATTTTTGGGATTAATGGACCCGACCCTGTGGCAATCACAACCCGTCGCGCACGAATAATGTTATCTCCCGCCTTAACCTCTGTCGGTGAGATAAAACTACCAAATTCTTTGATGACCCGGACACCTAGTTTTTCAAAACGCTCAACACTGTCATGCGGAGCAATTGTAGCAACTGCCTTTTGAACATAGTCCTTAGCAGCAGAGTACCCCATTTGCACTTTACTGGCTGCGAGTAGGGCCTTGGAGGGCACACAACCGTAATTAAGGCAATCTCCACCCATTTTATGCCCTTCAAGCAAGACAACATGAGCACCCATTTGTGCAGCGCCTGCCGCAACTGACAAACCACCAGATCCAGCACCTATCACTAATACGTCTGGTTTTATGGTCGCCATACTACAAGCCTTTCTTACCGCGCACGGCTTTTATTAAAATAGGTAACATTGACAGGGCACATAAGCCCAATAGCGGCAAAATGACTTTAGGTTCCCAAAATACTCGAAAGTTGGGCGTCTCACCTCGTTCAAAGACATCACCTAGCCCAGCGCCAATTGATGTGAATACTAATGCACCTGGAAAAATACCTAAAAATGTTGAAATCACAAAACGACGTAACGGTACGTTCAAAAAGCTTGGGACTAAATTAGCTAAAAAAAACGGGACGCCTGGTATGAGACGCATCAAGAAAAGCATTGTCCATTGGTTCTCATCAATCCCATCTTTGATTTTCTTGACTATTCCTTCCGAGCTCTCAAGCGTTGCCCCCAAGCGCGCTCCAAAGCCCCACCTTGCAGCCAAAAAAATGGAAGTTGCACCACAGGTCGCTCCAAGAATATTGTAAAACACACCCGGGAACGTTGCAAACATGAACCCGCCAGTTACGGAAAGAATTAGCCCCCCAGGTACAGAAAAAGCTACAAATAATGTGTAGCCTAGAATAAAAATGACAGCAGATAATGCATAATTTGAATCGCGAAATTCAATTAGAAACTCGCGGTGCTTACTAAAAGCCTCAAAACTTAGGTAGTCTTTTAAGAAATAAAACCCAACAGCAGCAATCGTAGCAAAAACTACAAAACTACGGAACTTAGCAAGTTGTGCTACAAATAAATTAGATCGAATGGCCATCTTAATTTCCTAATGTATATTTTCTTCTCATGCCCCGCAATCTTTTCCGTTTCTAGCCCAATCATACATCATTGATATGAAAGTGCTAAATGTTTCAGTTTTTTTTCAAAACTGCGATAATTTGGACGATTTATCGTAATGCCTGTTTGACTCGTCGGCAAACACGACCTAAAGACCAAGTTCTGAGATAAATGGTATTGGCACTTGCGCCGATCCAACCCGGAGAGACCTCGATGAAACGCACATTCCAACCATCGAACTTGGTTCGCAAGCGGCGCCACGGCTTCCGTTCACGGATGGCCACCAAAGCTGGTCGCAAAATCTTGAACGCACGCCGAGCACGTGGGCGGAAATCGTTGAGCGCATAAGCGTTTTACAATGATCGCCGATGTTACAGAAAAAAAGTCTGGTGGATACTTTCCATCGGACATTCTTTCATTAGCTCGTATGACAGACCGCAAAGATTTTTTGCGTATGTCCCAAGGCCGCCGGGTTCATTCAAAAAGTTTCGTCATTCAAAGCCGTAACCGCGCCGAAGATCTTTCTGTAAGAGTAGGGTTCACCTGCTCTAAAAAAGTAGGAAATGCTGTTGCACGAAACCGTGCTAAACGCCGATTGCGTGAGATTGCCCGATTAGTCCTGCCAATTCTCGGGCTTCCAGGCTATGACTATGTCTTAATTGGGCGCGCATCGGTCACAAGTTCTATGGATTTTGAAGCTATGAAAAAAGAATTGGTGGACGCGCTCCAAAAGTTAAACTCAACACTATGACATTTTTTGCCCAAATCATGGCGTTACCTGTCCGTCTTTACCGACTTTTATTTAGCCCTTGGGTTGGCTTTAACTGCCGCTATCAACCTACCTGTTCCGCATATGCGCTCGAAGCGCTAGAAAAGTATGGCGCAGTAAAGGGCAGCTTACTCACAGCACGCAGACTAAGCCGCTGCCATCCGTTTGGCGGTGATGGTTATGACCCAGTGCCAGAAAAAGACAGTCATTAGTTGCGCTCAGTTTTAGTAGCAAAGCCTTAAATGGTGGACAGTATTAATAGTAGGCTCTTGATCTATCCTTGAGCTTTTTTTGGGGTTTTTAGACAAAATTTACTTGTAGATTTGCAACGCTCGCTCGCCTTGGGCATAAGGTTAATATGTTGGATAATACAAATGAAATTCACCCTCTTTTTGAGGGTGCGCCTAAAACGACGGAGTTCAAAAAACTCCGTAAGCGCATTGTACGCCAAGCCCAGGAGGCGATTCAAAAATACGGGATGATTGAATCTGGTGCTCGCTGGCTAGTTTGCTTGTCCGGTGGCAAGGATAGCTATACGCTATTGGCAGTACTTTATGAACTGAAATGGCGGGGTTTGCTGCCTGTTGAATTAATTGCATGCAATCTGGACCAAGGACAACCTGGGTTTCCCGCGACCGTACTACCCAAGTTTCTTACAAAAATGGGCGTTAAACATCGTATCGAATACCAAGACACCTATTCAATTGTCATGGATAAAATCCCAGCAGGCCGTACGTTCTGTTCGCTATGCTCACGCCTGCGCCGCGGCAATCTGTACCGCATTGCCCGCGAAGAAGCTTGCACCGCTGTGGTACTAGGACACCATCGCGACGATATCTTAGAAACCTTTTTCATGAATCTGTTTCATGGAGGTCGCTTGGCAACAATGCCTCCAAAACTCGTAAATGAAGAGAAAGATCTTTTTCTTTATCGTCCCTTAGCGCATGTGGCCGAAGTCGATTGTGAGCATTTTGCAGCAGCAATGCATTACCCGATAATACCATGCGATTTATGCGGCAGCCAAGACGGTCTTCAAAGGCAACAGGTAAAAGAAATTTTAAACGGATGGGAAGCAAATCACCCCGGCCGAAGACAGGTTCTTTTCCGTGCACTCACAAACGTGAGGCCCTCTCATCTACTAGATCAAAAACTGTTTGATTTCTTAGGGCTCATGCAAGAGATTGAGAGATAAGCGTAGCTTTTTGTATAGCTAATCCAACAAAATTCACTTGCTAATTAAAGTGCGCAAGATAAAAATATTAAAACTCAAAAATAGTTGGCTGAGTATTGAGGTAACAGTGGATTAACACAGCTTCAGTAGTCATAATTCCCTGAAATACATACTCTGTGCTGTAACTAGTTTCAATGCGCTCTTCTGATGCAAAATTGTGCCCAAACCTACTCCAAAACACAAACCGTCGCCACAGAGGTTATAAAAAATGCATAAAGGGCTTTTAGGGCCTTCGAAAGCCCGAATTTACTTGACCTTTTCCCTTCTCGGCGGTTGAACCCCATGTAAGCTCAAGATTTGGGTAACTGATGCATGGTGGACGAAAATGGACGACCAAAATAAAAATCTGCTTTTGGCCACGGGCCTTAGTTTTGCAGTGATGCTCGCATGGTTTGCGATCTCTCCCCCTCAAACAGCGCCAGCCCCAATCGACGAAACTACATCTGCAACACCAGTTGCGGATATACCAGTCAGCAATGGTATTAGCACAGGAACCACCTCAGGCTATGCCGAGGCTGTGGCGCAAGCAGCCCGCATTACAATTGAAACACCGCGCCTAGAGGGCTCCTTGTCTCTTTTGGCCGGCCGCATCGATGATCTCCGCTTGAAAGATTATACCGACACAATTGAGGAAGGTTCGCCAATAGTGACGCTTCTGTCACCCGAAGGTTCCGCAAACGCATATTACGGTCTGAACGGATGGGCTGCTGCCTCAGGCGTTGATCCAGCGGATGTTCCGGGGCCAAAAACCCTCTGGAGCAGTAGGCAGTCCAAACTAACACCAAACAACTCGGTCACTTTAACATGGGACAATGGCAAGGGTTTGATCTTTAACCGTGAGATCGCAATCGATGAGAACTACATGTTCAAAATTGCGCAATCGGTGACCAATAACTCCTCAGCTGCGGCATCACTGGCGCCATATGGTCAAATTGCTCGTCACGGTGAACCACTTGGCCTTAAAGGCTTCTATATTCTTCACGAGGGTATGATCCGGATGGCTGACGGCATTTATGATTATGCCACATATGATGACCTGCCTGACTATGATTTTGATATCAAAGAGGGTGCACCTGCAGATGTTCTTCAGATTGCCGAAAAGGGCTGGATCGGTTTCACCGACCACTATTGGATGACTACGATGGTCCCAGTTGGACCCTTCAAGGCTGTCTCAAAATATGACCTGAACAATGACATCTATCTCACAGAGGCAGTCCAAACTACACAAACGGTTGAACCAGGCGCTACAGTTACTGTGACCTCTGAGTTCTTCGCCGGTGCGAAAGAATGGGAAGTCATTCGTAATTATCAAAATGAAGGCGACGTTGACCGCTTTGTGGATAGTATTGACTGGGGTTGGTTTTACTTTTTGACGAAGCCAATTTTCTGGCTATTACACACACTGAATGGCTTCATTGGAAACATGGGTTGGTCGATCATCTGCCTAACGCTTGTGATCAAGGCGCTTCTTTTGCCACTTGCCTATAAATCCTACGTCTCAATGGCCCGCATGAAAGAACTGCAGCCAGAGATGGAAAAGCTAAAAGAACGTGCGGGTGATGATAAGCAAAAAATGCAACAAGGCATGATGGAGCTTTATAAGAAAAATAAGGTTAACCCGGCCGCTGGTTGCTTGCCTATCCTGCCACAAATTCCAATTTTCTTTTCATTGTATAAAGTAATTTTTGTGACACTTGAGCTGCGCCATGCAAGTTGGTTTGGCCCTTTCAACGATCTCTCAGCACCTGATCCAACCTCAATCGTAAACCTATTTGGTCTCCTACCTTGGGGAGCGCCTGATCCAGGTAGCATACTTGCTTTAGTATTGATTGGTATCCTGCCTTTGCTTCTTGGCATTTCAATGTACATGCAGCAAAAATTGAACCCTGCACCAACAGATCCAACACAGGCCATGATTTTCACATGGATGCCTTGGGTATTTATGTTCATGCTGGGCGGCTTCGCATCTGGTCTAGTTGTTTACTGGATTGCAAACAACACCATTACTTTCATTCAACAATATTCGATTATGCGTAGCCAGGGCGTTAAGGCAGACGTGTTTGGAAACATTTGGGGCCAGTTCAAAAAGGTGAAGAAGGACGATTAAATGACCTATGTCACTGAAATTTTTCGCCATCCTTTGAAGTCACACGGACGCGAGGCTTTGCAAAAAGTCTCGCTTTCCGCCGGAATGACTATGCCTTGGGATCGCCGATGGGCTGTGGCACATGAATCATCAAACGCTGATGGCAGCAAATGGGTGCCATGCGCAAACTTTTCACGTGGATCAAAGGCGCCCGCCTTAATGGCAATCATGGCGAAAATGCATGAAGCTACACAAACCCTGACTTTATCGCATCCAGAGCGGAAAGACTTCACGTTTCAACCAGACGATACCCGTCAATTATCTGGATTTTTAGCGTGGGTTAAACCTTTAATGCCAATCGAGCGAGCACAATCTGTGCGCATTATTCGTGTTGCAGAGCGAGGCATGACCGACACAGATTTTCCGTCAATTAGCATCAATAACCATGCGTCTTTGCGAGCACTTTCAGAGCACATGAACACTCCACTGTCACCACTACGTTGGCGTGGCAACATCTGGCTTGATGGATTGGAACCCTGGAGTGAACACAGCTGGGTGGGAAAAGTTTTTAGCATAGGATCTGCTGTATTTGAGGGCATCGAGCCAATTGTGAGATGCCTCGCAACCACGGCAAACCCGGAAACAGGCACCCGAGACGCTGATACTTTGAACGGTTTAAAGTCTGGTTGGAAACATCAAAATTTTGGTCTTTATGCAAAAGTCATCGAGGCTGGGGATACTACCCTTAACGATGAAGTGAAACTGTTGTGATACTTCCCTTTCCAATTGCAGAACCCGAAAATGAGGCTGCAGCGGAAAAGGGCCGCAAACTTTTCTTGGGGCCCGTCGACTTTCTCAAAGGTGTCGTTGCAATGGATGGACTACCCGGTGCAGACCGGATCGAAATTTGTTTTGCAGGCCGTTCCAACGTTGGAAAGTCAAGCCTTATCAACGCACTGACGAACCGTAAGGGTCTTGCACGTGCGTCAAACACTCCGGGCCGAACCCAAGAAATAAACTTTTTTGAACTTGGCGAAGAGCGTTATTTAGTTGATCTTCCAGGTTATGGCTACGCGAACGCGCCCGTTTCTATCGTTGAGAAATGGCAACGGCTTTTAAAAAATTATCTTTCTGGCCGCCCAAACCTTAGACGCGCATTTGTATTGATTGATAGCCGCCATGGGATCAAACCTGTCGATGAGGAAATCATGCAGCTGATGAATCGGTCCGCCCTTGCGTTTCAAGTTGTTTTGACCAAGATTGACAAGATCAAAGAACATGAACTTGAAAAAACGTTGCTTCAGGTGCGCGAAAAATTGTCCAAACACCCGGCAGCATTTCCCGAACTGGTTACCACCAGCTCGGAAAAGGGTGAAGGAATTGCGACTTTACGAGCGGTCATTTCAGATCTTATATAACTCGGACTCTTTGATAAATGGCTCTTGGCAGCAGAGGTATGGATAAGCTACCGTCCCTGCAATGCACTCTCTAGGAAGGCACAGATCATGAAAAGCGATTGGTTCGCCACTGCCAGCACTCTTTCAAAGGCTTTGCCGTATCTGCAACGCTATGATGATGCGACAGTCGTAATCAAGTTTGGCGGTCATGCCATGGGCAGTGATGAGGCTATGGAAAGCTTCGCGCGCGATATCGTTTTGATGCAACAAGTTGGTGTGAACCCCGTCATCGTGCATGGTGGTGCACCTATGATCAACGAAATGCTGAACCGCTTAGAAATCAAATCTGAATTTGTTGATGGCAAGCGAGTTACGGATGCAGCCACCATGGAAGTGGTGGAAATGGTGCTATCGGGCCGAGTTAATAAACGGATCGTACAAGCCATAAACGCACAAGGCGGGCGTGCCGTTGGGCTGTCAGGTAAGGATGCAAATCTTATCACCTGTGATCCTGCAGACCTCAAATTAGGTCTCGTCGGTAAGCCGCGTGATATTGACCCCACAATCCTTACCCATTTGTTTTCAGCAGATATGATTCCAGTTATTGCGCCTTTGGGTTCTGGGGATCACGGGGAGACATTCAATATTAATGGCGACACAGTTGCAGGTTCGATCGCATCAGCATTAAACGCAGATCGGCTTTTGCTCTTAACTGACGTGTCTGGTGTCAAAAACGAAGATGGCGAAGTTCTGACAGAGCTAACTCCCAAGCAGATAAAGCAGCTGACAGAAAACGGTGTTATTCAGGGAGGCATGATTCCAAAAACTCAGACAGCCTTAGACGCAATTGAGGGTGGTGTCGCCGCTGTGGTTATTCTTGATGGACGAGCCCCAAACGCATGTTTACTTGAGTTATACACCGATCATGGGGCTGGTTCTTTGATCCGCAAGCCACGTTAGATACCCAAAATAGCCTTATCACAAAGATCAGCAGGAGTTTAAGCAGACTTATGGAGCACGAAGCCACACTTCGCCTTAGTATCTTTTTTGGCCTCTTTATTACGCTTGCAGCAATCGAGCATTTCGTACCGCGCCGATCAAGCCAAAGGCACGCCCAAAGATGGACAACCAATTGGCTTTTTGTAATTATAGATACTCTGACCCTTCGAACACTTGCCATATTTTTACCGTTCGCGGCTGTTTTGGCCGCTCTGGACGCTTCCAAACGGAGTTGGGGCCTCATGAACGCCATAGAGCTTCCATCTTGGGTTGAGCTTTTGGGTGTAATTTTAATTTTTGACTTTGCGATATGGCTACAACATCTTATCAGCCATAAAATACCAATCTTATGGCGGATACACCGCGTTCATCATAGCGATGTCTCCTTTGATATCACCACAGCAATTAGGTTCCATCCAATTGAAATTGCCCTGTCTATGATCTTTAAAATTGGTCTTGTTTACATTCTGGGCCCTGCAGCTTGGGCAATTATCGTCTTTGAAATTTTGCTCAACGGATCTGCTATGTTTAATCACGCTAATATCGCGCTGCCACAGCGATTAGATCAGGCCCTCCGCTGGATATTAGTTACCCCCGACATGCACCGCATCCATCATTCCGTATACCGTGATGAACATGATACAAACTATGGATTTGCTTTGCCCTGGTGGGACCATATTTTTGGTACTTACACGAAGGCGCCAAAGGAGGGACATAAAGAGATGCAGGTGGGACTTCAGTGGCAAGATACTCGCCCAACGCGATTCCTATGGTCTCTTGCGATCCCTTTTTTCCGCAAATGACCTACTCCGAGCTTCTTTTAGCCGTTCAGGCTGCTAGTCTAACCATTTTTGGTACGCTACCCTCAAAAAAAGGCACATTGGCTCTTCTTGGCCCTCATGAGCCTAACTATTGGCCTGTTGTCTGTGAGAGTCCTGAATGGAAGGATAAAGCGCCAGATCCAGTAGATCGCTGGTCAAAACGAGTTATTGACACGCTCGCCACCCAACTTAATGCGACTGCATATTTTCCATTTGGTGCGGATCCATCACCATTTTTAATATGGGCACAGCAAAGTGATCGCGCGTGGCAAAGCCCGATCGGCATGGTGGTCCAATCTGAAGCAGGGCTGCTTGTATCTTATCGAGGTGCGCTAGAGTTTGACTACAAGATCAGTGCTCCGACTGCAGACAACCCATGCCCCAATTGCCATCAACCCTGTAAAATCGCGTGTCCCGTAAATGCTTTGGGGAAATACACTTATGATGTCGAGGCTTGCCAGGGCTACATACGTGAGGATCCAAATCAACACTGTTTTTCTGGTGGCTGCCTGGCAAGGCGCGCGTGTCCCATAAGTGCTAGCCACCCAAGATTACCAGAACACTCATCCTACCATATGAAAGCCTTTCTAAAATGAAATTAATCTTGATGCGGCACACTGAGGCTGTATGGAGCTTTGGTCTTGATGACCGCGAAAGGCCACTCAGCCCAACTGGGACAGATGATGCACATAAGTTGGGCAGGTGGTTATTGCATCACGGCCATTCCCCATCTCTGGCAGTCGTATCAGACGCACTGCGTACTCAAGAAACTTATTTAGCACTCTCTCTATCTTCACCAACGAAAACCAGAGCTGAATTGTACCTGGCCACACCCCAGGTATTGCTCAAAGAGGTTCACAAATCTCAGACTGAATGCTTATTGGTTGTGGCTCATAACCCTGGCATTGCTGAATTGGCCCATGATTTAGCTGGCCATAATTTAGACGAATCTCAGTTTTATGAGCAGCCCCCAGGCTCAACATTGGTCGGAAATTACGATCTAAAAACGGGTCAGATGAAAGTGATTGATTTTATAACACCCATTAAACTATAAATATAAAAACGGAATTAAATGACCTATTGTCATAAGTTAGTTAAGCCTAGTGACCCAATATTTGGCTAAGAAATAGCTTTGTCCGCTCCGATTGTGGATTATTAAAAAATTCTTCTGGTTCGTTCTGCTCAATAATCTGACCTGCATCCATAAATATTACACGATTAGCAACTTGGCGTGCAAAGCCCATCTCGTGGGTCACACAAAGCATCGTCATGCCATCTTCCGCCAATTCAATCATCGTATCCAAAACTTCTTTGATCATTTCTGGATCAAGAGCTGATGTGGGTTCATCAAACAACATTATGCGTGGTTTCATGCACAGGGAACGCGCGATTGCGACCCGCTGTTGCTGACCGCCAGACAGTTGACCAGGGTATTTATCAGCCTGCTCTGGAATTTTCACTTTTTCTAAAAAATGCATTGCAATTTCTTCTGCTTCTTTTTTTGGAGTTTTGCGAACCCAAATAGGTGCCAAAGTACAATTTTCAAGGATTGTAAGATGCGGAAAAAGATTAAAGTGCTGGAAACACATACCTACTTCAGAACGAATTGTATCTATATTTTTAACATCAGACGACAACAAAGTTCCATCGACAGTTATAGAACCTTTTTGGTGCTCTTCGAGCGCATTGATACAACGGATCAAGGTGGATTTACCCGAGCCTGACGGCCCACAAATAACAATCCTCTCACCGCGCTGAACAGTCAGATCAATGTCGATCAGAACGTGGAATGATCCGAACCATTTATTCATATTCTGAATTGAGATTGCGACCTCATCAGACACTTGCAATTGGGCTTCAGCCATTTTCAAAGCCTCCCTTAATTATGATCGGTTCGAAGCTGCCGCTCCAACCATTGTGAATATTGTGAGATACCGTAGCAAACTACGAAGAACAGAAGAATGGCGAAGACATAAAGCTCCCAATAGATGCCCGTCCAAGCGGTTGACGAGCCAATGGGTCCACGGATCATGCCTACCAGGTCAAACATAGAAATGACTGAGACCAAAGTTGTGTCCTTAAAAAGACCAACGGCCACGTTCACGATACCCGGGATCGAAATTTTCAAAGCCTGTGGTAATATAATTAGGCGCATGGCCTGTGGGTAATCTAACCCTAAACTGTCCGCTGCCTCGTATTGACCTCTAGGCAACGCCGCCAAACCACCACGAATAACTTCAGCGATGTAGGCAGACGAAAACAGCGTAATCATGATGATAACCCGCAAGATCAAGTCAAGGTTTGTGCCCGGTGGGAAAAAGTAAGACAACACCACATTAGCCACAAACAGTAATGTAATCAGAGGTACCCCACGAATAAATTCAATGAAGATCACACAAATACCCTTGATGATTGGGAGATTGGATTGACGCCCAAGCGCCAGAATAATGCCCAAAGGAATTGAAAGCGAAACACAAATCGTGCCCAAGATCAGGTTCAACATAAACCCACCCATGTCACGAGACGCAACCGGCTCCAGTGCAATGAAACCAGCCTGAGCTTCAGTCACAAATCCACCAAAGTAAACCACTACTACAGCAACGACGAGACCGCTTAGCAAACCCACTAAAAAACTAACTTGTCGCTCCATTTTGACAAAAGAAAAGTAGGCTGCCAATAAAGCGGTACCAACAAAAATTGGGGTCAGAATTGTACCGCCCCAAATTAACCAGAACGCGACGAACGGGTAAACCGCGGAGACGATAAGCAGCTTGCGTGGTAACCTGCTAAACAAAACGGGAGCTACACTGGCCATCAGCAAAACGAATGCAAGTGTAGGCCGCCAATATTCAGACTTTGGGTATGTGAAGCCAAATACCAATTGGTTCCAGCGTTCGGTGAGCACAGACCAACAGGCGCCAGTAGTGCCATCTAGAAGTTCACGGCATTCTCGCAAACTACTTGTGGTCCAAACTCCATTCCACGCCCAGGGCGCGGCTGCAATAACCATTTTAATGACGAAAAAAATTGATAATATTGTCAGAACTGAATTAATTATACTTGAGAATAAGTTCTCACGCATCCATTTAATGATACCAGTTTGAGCAACTGGAGAAGGCGAGGGTGATAAAGGTACATGGCGCACAAAACTAATATTAGGATTATCCGTCATATCAGCGCTCCTGCAATTTCATAGTGTTATTATAGATATTCATAATCGCTGAAATCGACAAGCTGATCACAAGATAAAACAGCATCAAAATCAAGATGCATTCAATCGCACGGCCAGTTTGATTCAGGGTAATCCCACCCAACGTTCCTGTGATATCCATGTAACCCACCGCAATCGCTAGCGAGCTGTTTTTGGTTATGTTCAGGTACTGCGAAATCAGCGGTGGCACGATTACGCGCAACGCTTGTGGCAGAACGATCAGTGACATAACCTTCCCAGGCCAAAGGCCAAGTGCGGCTGCGGCTTCAGTCTGGCCACTGCTAATCGCCTGGATACCGGCACGCACGTTCTCCGCGATGAAGGCACCAGTGTAAATTGCTAACGCGAACCATAGTGCAATCAGTGACAATCGAAGATGCAACCCACCTTTAAAATTAAAACCTTTGAGCTCAGGGTATTCAAGACCTATGGGGCTTCCCAGGATGAAGAACATAAAAACCGTTGGTACGATTAGAACACCAATACTTGGTAAAAATGTTGGGATCATGCGTCCAGTATCAAAGAGAACTTTGGTGGCGTAGCGTCTAAACCATATAACCCCTACAATCGATACCAAAAATGTTAAGATAACACTCCAGGAGCCACTGCCCATAACCATTGACGGCACATATATGCCGCGGTTAGTGAACGCCACCATGTCGAACCACATGGAACTGGTTGCAGCATCTCCACGGAATTCGCGTGGCTGTGGCAAAAGATTAGACATCACTAAGAAAATTATCAAAATCCAGATCAATACTGGAACGTTGCGGAAAGCTTCAACATAGACGGCCATTATTTTGGACACAACCCAGTTTTTCGATAGGCGCAAAACTCCTGCCGCCACCCCTAATACTGTCGCGCTAACACATGCCAGGAACGCAACAATCAATGTGTTTACGGCCCCTACCAGGGATGCTCTACCGTGTGACATTTGATTGTCATAAGCGATAGGCATTTGGTTAATGTCATAACCAGCCGTATCAGTAAAGAATCCCCAGTTAATATTGAGACCCGCTTGAGACAAATTCGACAACAGGTTCGATACAAGATAACCCATCGAAAAGATCAAAGCAATTAATGCAATAGCCTGAAATGTAAGTGAACGGTAACGGGTATCGTTGATCAGCATAGACAAGCGAAACCCACTCGTTTCTGTACCAGTCGGTGAAGACATTTACTTTTTCCCTGAGTGTCTGAGAAACTAATATTATTTTATATTATATTTGATCAGATTTTTAGTCAGTACTTTTTATTAAAAGGGCGCAGATTTCTCTGCGCCCAAATTTTTAAAGTTCTTAACGGAACGGTGGTGAATAGATCAAACCACCATCAGTCCATTGTGCATTCAAACCACGGGACAAGCCGATGTTTGTTGAAGCACCGATGTTGCCTTCAAAGACTTCACCATAGTTGCCACCAGACATGATTGCGCGTTTTGCCCATTCAGCGTCCAGACCAAGCATTTCGCCAAGCGTACCTTCAGTACCCAAAAGACGGTTAATCTCTGGGTTATTTGTACCAGCAGACATCTCAGCGATGTTGTCAGAAGTAACACCCAGCTCTTCAGCTGTGATCAAAGCGTTCAATGTCCAACGAGCGATATCTGCCCATTCGTTGTCGCCGTGGCGAACAAGTGGACCAAGAGGCTCTTTTGAAACAACTTCAGGAAGAACTACGTAATCGTCTGGTGATGGGAAGTTTGCACGCTGAGCAGCTAAAGCTGAACGGTCGGTTGTGTAAACATCACATGAACCAGCTAGAAACAGCTGAGCAGCTTCTGAACCAGTTTCAACTGGTACTGGCTCATAAGAGATACCATTTGAACGGAAGAAGTCAGCCAAGTTAAGCTCTGTTGTTGTACCAGTTTGGATACATACAGTTGCACCGTCGAGTTCGGCACCAGTTGAAACACCCAAAGATGCTGGGACCATAAAGCCTTGACCATCGTAGTAGTTTACGCCGATGAATTCAAACTTCAAATCAACATCACGGCTCATTGTCCACGTTGTGTTACGTGCCAAAAGGTCAATCTCACCAGAAGCCAATGCTGTAAAGCGAGTTTTGCCAGTTGTTGGAACAAATTCAACAGCCATGTTGTCGCCAAGTACGGCCGCAGCAACAGCGCGGCATACAGCAACATCAAAACCCTGCCAAACGCCATTCGCGTCAGGCTCAGCAAAAC
>JAPKEA010000373.1 GCA_028822275.1 Planktomarina sp.
AACCCGTAACTTAAGCTTGGGAAGCTCGCGTGATACCTTTTCACCATACCCGCCCTGCGCAGCCCGATAGTGGTCACAGCAACTGGCGTCAACAAGAAACACACGTTCTGTGGATTGTGGCGCATAATTAACGCCTTCTTCGACGCCGGCCGCCACTCTCGCCACCACTCCCACCCGTATTGAAATTAACATCTGGAAGCGGGACTGCGTTATTTAAAAGGGTAAACGGCTCATCAGAATTAGGAATAGCCGATGCATTTACAAAATGTTCTTGAAACTTGGGTTCAATAGCCGTTTCAATTTTCTCTATTTGTTGCACAGTTTTTTCGATTGCGGCGCGTTGATAAATATCAATTAATGCTATCCGAGCACCCGATCCTGCCGCATTACCAGCAGAGGTTACGCGCTCAAACGGTACATCCGGGATCATTCCTAAAACCATAGCGTGTTTTGGGGAAATATGCGCCCCAAAGGCACCAGCCAAAACAACTCGATCCACTTTATCAACTTCAAATTTATCCATTAGCAATCGTGCGCCTGAATACAGAGCCGCCTTGGCCATTTGGATTGCACGGATATCCGGATTGGTCACAGTTATCTTTGGGCCGCCCTCCGCGCTGGCATCATGCATCACATAGCTATTAGTACGTCCGTCAAGGAAACATCTATCGGTTCCTGTTTGAGCTGCGGAGCCAATTAATCCAGATGGATCAAGTAAGCCAGCCATACGCATTTCAGCAATAGCTTCAATTATGCCTGAGCCACATATGCCCGTAACCCCGCTACCTTTAATGTCACCCCAAAAGCCATCCTCGTCAGACCAAAGTTCACTTCCTATAACCTTAAAACGAGGCTCTTTAGTAACTGGGTCTATCTCTACCTTCTCAATTGCGCCAGGAGCGGCGCGTTGACCGGAACTTATCTGTGCTCCCTCAAAGGCAGGGCCGGTTGGAGATGAGCAGGCTAGAACTCTTTCTTTATTACCAAGTAATATTTCCGCGTTTGTGCCCACATCAACAACTAGAACTAGATCTTCAGATTTATCAGGAGCCTCGGACAGGGCGACGGCTGCGGCATCAGCGCCGACGTGACCTGCAATACATGGTAATATATAAGCACGGGCGCTTGGGTGAATATTGATTTCCAATTGACTGGCAAAGAGGCGCAACGCGTTTGATGTCGCTAGCGCGAACGGAGCTTGGCCAAGCTCAAAGGGATCAATACCTAACAATAGGTGGTGCATCACGGGGTTACAGACGAAAACGGTGTCCACTATCAAGAATTTGTCAATTTCAGCGTCCGTTGCAATTTGCGTGAACAATGCATCCATCCCATCGCGAACTGCGCGGGTCATTTCTTTATCACCACCAGGGTTCATCATCGCATAACTAACGCGGCTCATTAAATCCTCGCCATAGCGAATTTGCGGGTTCATTATCCCAGAGGAAGCCACAACTTCCCCCGTCCGCAAATCGCAAAGATGCGCCGCTATGGTTGTCGAGCCCAGATCAACAGCCATTCCATAAATGGTCCCCTCATAAAGGCCTGGCCACAGCTGAATTATTTCAGGTGTCGCATATTTGTCCGCTTGATGCACTGCACACGTTACTTTCCAGTCACTCTTGCGCAGTATCGGCTGGATCAAAGATAAGATATTGAAATTGGCCTGAACATTCTGAAGGCCCCATTGGCTTTTTAGAGCCTCAACTAGCCGCTCAAGATCGCCTGACGGCTTGTGCATATCCGGCTCTTCAACCTCAACATAAAAAATTCGGGTAGACGGGTTTAAAACAATATCCAAAACCTCGGCACGTTTGCGCACAACCTGTTTGTGGACCTGACTTTCCGGCGGGACGTCAATTACAATATCACCCTGAACGGTTGCCTGACATCCTAAGCGCCGGCCTTTTTTCAACCCGCGTTTATCTTGGTAACGCTGCTCAACGGCATTCCAATCGGACAACGCGCCGTCCTTCACTATGACGCCATGTTTTGAGAACTCGCCATAACTCGGAGAAATTTGGCATTTTGAGCAAATCCCGCGTCCTCCACAAACTGAATCAAGATCAACACCCAATTGCCGCGCGGCTGTCAGGACCGGAGTTCCAGATGCAAAGTGCCCACGAATACCAGAGGGAGTAAAAACAACCAGGTGCTCTTGTGTCATGTCATATGCCTTTGCCTATTTTTACTGCAACGTACCCCGGAAAACGCTGGCGTAAAGTGCATCTGCGGCTGAAAATGTTCTAACGACGGCAAACGATCATTTTTATAAGGTTTAAAAAGTTTTTTTATCTTAGCAGGCTTCGAGAGCACCATTATTCCAGATACATCAAATAATTATCAATACCCCCTTTCCGTTTTACTAATCCCATGCGATAGGAAACCGCCAAGTGACACCTTCCATGGAGGACGCAAGATGGAGATTCGCGAGGCCCTTACTTTTGATGATGTATTACTTGTTCCCGCGCGATCGTCGGTTATGCCATCGACCGCAGATACAAGGACTAAAGTAACTCAATCAATTGACCTTAATATTCCATTACTTTCGTCTGCTATGGATACGGTCACCGAGGCAAAAATGGCAATAGCCATGGCGCAGGCCGGTGGTATGGGCGTCATACACCGGAATTTAAATACTGAGGAACAGGCACGCCAAGTTCGACGTGTGAAGCGGTTTGAAAGTGGGATTGTTTATAATCCAATTACTCTTAGCCCAGATCAGACACTATCAGATGCAAAGGTTTTGCAGGAACGGTACCGCGTAACTGGCTTTCCGGTTGTGCAAGCTGGGCTTGTTGTTGGGATTGTAACCAACAGAGACATGCGATTTGCTACAGATCCTAAAACGCCAGTCAGCTCAATGATGAGCACGGATAATTTGGCAGTCCTCCAAGAACCCGCAGACCCTGTTGAGGCTAAGCAAATGATGGCGGCACGTCGGATCGAAAAACTATTGGTCACCGATAGTGAGGGGAAACTGACCGGCCTTTTAACTATAAAAGATCTGGAGCAGGCGGTTTTGAACCCTTTTGCATGTAAGGACGCTTTGGGCCGCTTGCGTGTAGCGGCAGCAAGCACAGTTGGTGACGCAGGATTTGAGCGCACGATGGCGCTTATAGATGCTGGTGCTGATATGGTGGTCATTGATACAGCTCACGGCCACTCC
>JAPKEA010000374.1 GCA_028822275.1 Planktomarina sp.
CAAGCCCTCCGCCAGCAGTCTGATGCGAGCTCTCGTTTGTCCGACAGCACCGCCACCCGCTTCCCCAGATATAACACCTGCCTATAATACCCTGAATTACTCCGTTGTTTCAGTACGATACAGACGGTTGTCTTATCTGATGCTTTGGCTGAGGCCTTGATATCAGAAATCCTGGCGCCTTTACTCAGAAGGTCATTTGGCGAGGGTGGGTTTTCCCTGTTATTCTCAATTAACAGGGAATTTAACTGGGAATTTTTTGTTTTAAATTGCAGGGTTGATAAATCCTCAAGCTGTATTGGGGTTTTGGGTGTTTACGTCGCCAGATACCATCATCTGAGCCACGTATCTCAGGCCGTTTGTTGGTCGTCAGCACTATCTTGCCGACAGGCACAAACTTAATTCCACCACCCCGAATGCTCCCGCTTTTTCTGTCTTTTTATACCCGCAGCATCCTCAGGTTCGATTTCCATAAGAAACCGATGTGCTGCATTCATGCGGTCATATAGGGGCTTTGTTAGAAAATCAATTTGGGTTAATTGTTGAGGGAGATCTCGCCGCGTATATGTCAAATGGCAAACCCGCCGATGGATATCAGCATTTTTAACTGTGCCGCTATGCCAAAGCGATGAGTTGGTAATGACAACTGATCCAGCTTTTGCAGTAATTAACATTTCTCCAGGATAGGGCGCATCAAGGTCTTTGGGTATACGCGCTTTCTCTTTGTCCGTGGGTTCAGATGGCTCCCATTCTCCAAGATTTACCACGGGCACATTAATAGGTTGCCAATGGTGTGAACAAGGAACCACACGGGTTGGACCATTCTCAAGTGTCATATCGTCAAATAAAACAATTGCATTTAGTACCCACCAGTCATCATCGAAGTACTTGGGAACGTCGGTGTGAATCTGTTGATGACCATACCCCTTTTTAGGATCGCGAAGGTTGGAGCCGTGGAGCTTAAACTCCCCTAGTAAGTGATGACAGGAAGCGAGAACTAGAGGTATCTGCAAACATTTATCAAAGGCCGATGATTTATTGAAGATATTAGATACTCGTCGTGTGCCTGGCTCCACATGAACTTCATGTCCGCCATTCTCTTTTTCTTCGCCGTGAATCTTCTCAAAAGCCTCTGCCATTTCAGCGCATTCTTTTCTTGAGAAGACATTTTCAACCGTAAAATAACCATCGGCTGCGAGAGCTGCTTTCTGCGCAGCGGTAACATCATCATCGCTGACACCTAAAATTCTTAAAGCCTGTTTTGTATACATAAAAATCCCCTATGCAGAAAAATTAAACGAACTTATCTTTTGTCTAATTAGTAAATTGTGAGCGTTGAATATGAAACTTGTCAATATTAATCGACTATTGATGAGTTTGCTCTGCTTTGTGGCAATCTATTTGTGGGAAGTGGCGAGTGATACGCTGTCCTGATTACATCCAGTTTATTGTGCAGCGATGCAAGAATGAAAAGAAAGGGTGGGAAGGTAAAAGCTTCCAGGTCTACTGTAAGAGCATCAGTCTAATACATGGTGATAAGGAAGCGTTCAAAACGCTCACACAGTCAATATGAGGTGCATTAATATAAATTAATCTGTTTCAGACGATTTAGCCCACAAGTTAATCCCGTGGTCCCCTGATAGGCGATCAATTTCTGATAGCTCAAGCTCACTAAAGTTGAGGTTGTTAACTGCGAGGGCACAATCTTCCACTTGCTTTGAAGTTGAAGCTCCAATTAGAGCGGTAGTGACACGATTTTCTCTCAGCACCCAAGACAGAGCCATTTGAGCCAATGTCTGGCCTCGACCTTGGGCAAGATCATTGAGGTCATTTAAGTTCTGCACAAGTTCTGACGTGATCATGTTCTGGTCTAAACTTTTTTCCTGCAGTGCACGACTATTTTTGGGAACGCCTTTTATGTACTTATTGGTCAGTAAGCCTTGAGCAAGTGGTGTGAATGCAATTGATCCAATGCCAAATTCATCTAGAGTATCAAGTAGGCCATCAGTTTCGATCCAGCGGTTGAGCATATTGTAACTGGGTTGATGGATCAAACAGGGGGTGCCTAGCTCATTTAGAATTTTCACAGCTTCTCGAGTGCGTCGGCTGTTGTAGCTTGAAATACCAATATAAAGTGCTTTCCCGGATCTTACGATGTGGTCAAGTGCGCCCATAGTTTCTTCAAGTGGTGTATTTGGATCGAAGCGATGGGAGTAGAATATATCTACGTAATCTAGGCCCATCCGTTTCAAGGATTGATCGCACGAAGCAATCATATATTTTCTGCTGCCCCATTCTCCATAGGGACCAGGCCACATATCATAGCCCGCCTTGGAGCTAATTATTAGTTCATCCCTAAAGTTAGAAAATTCGGTTTTCACTATGTCCCCAAAGGCGGTTTCTGCACTTCCTGGTGGTGGCCCATAGTTATTGGCGAGGTCAAAATGGATAATTCCATTGTCGAATGCAGTTTGGCAAATCTCTTTTTTAGTTTGATGAGGAAAGTCCTCGCCAAAGTTATGCCAAAGGCCCAGAGAAATTGCTGGTAGTTTTAGGCCAGAATTACCACATTTACGATAAACCATTTTATCGTACCTGTGTTCATTGGGTACGTACTTCATAGGATGCCCCTCTAGCACTAGTAATTTTTCAAAACGGTAAGCAAATTTGATTTTATTCGCAAGGCACTGTCAGACTAGTCTACTTGGGACGGGTAGCGCTACTTTGTAACATCGTCGAATGCCAAAAAACTCTCCATTTCACTACTTTAAAACCAGTCTTGAAGTCATCTGACTTGCAGTAATGCTGTATGTTCGTTTCTGGCTTTCTCTTCATAATTTGGAGGACTTTTTCATGAGTGGGGCGTTGACGTAAACCATGAAACGATCTGGTTTTGGTGGAACTGTTTTGGGCCAATGTTTGCGTCACCCCACCTTCACCAACCGCCTAGCAGCAATAATAAAGCTATCGGCCACATTGTTCTCTGCCCTCTCAGCAGCCCTCTGAAGGCGATAGAACGTCCGCCTCCACATTCATACTCTCCTTGGCTTCGCTCACTGAGCAAAGCCCAAGAAGCTTTGGGCGTGCCAAAACACAGGCTTAAGGCAGAACAGAAGTCCAGTCCGAATAGATCGATCTATTAGATGTTAGCCTGTTGATGC
>JAPKEA010000375.1 GCA_028822275.1 Planktomarina sp.
TCCTCAAACGAGGTTTCCACAAAATTTACGCCATGAAATCGTTTACCCATCAATCTGCCCTGCATGTCTACAAAGCATACTAGGACTGTATCAATAGACCCATCTGTAACCTTAGATTTTAATTGTTCAAAAGACATATTTTTTGGCATGTTTTTCTTTCACTTTTATTGGGACTATTGGGGGCGGCAAACATCAGCCCCCAATAAAATTATATTAGCCGTATCTGTATGGACGACCAGCTTTTACCATATCAGCATTGTACTTTTTGAAGATTTCTACAACGCGACGTTTAACATCAGATTCAGCAGCAATCTCTTCCCAAAATACGTGAGCTGCATCTTCTACGGTAGCCCATTCTTCATCTGGAATTGTAGTTAGTTCCATTTTTGGACCGTTGACACGAAGGTTAGCTTCTCCACCCCAGTACCACCACTGGCGATAATAATGTGACTGGTCACAGCAAACGCGGAACAATGTTTGAAGATCTTCAGGTAGTTCGTTCCAACGATCCATGTTGGCAAAGAAAGATCCAGCCCAAGCACCTGAAATATTATTGGTTAAAAAGTAGTTGGTTACATCAGCCCAACCTACAGTATAATCCTCTGTTATACCTGACCACGCGATGCCATCAAGTTCGCCTGTCTGAACCGCAACTTCGATATCTTCCCACGGTAAGTTTACGGGAACAACGCCAAACTGGGTTAAAAAACGACCAGCAGTTGGGAATGTCATAATACGCTTACCTTTTAAGTCTTCGAGGCTGCGGATTGGATCTTTGGTTGCGAAGTGGCAAGGGTCCCATGCGCCGGCTGAGATGTGCTTAACGCCTACTTTTGAATACTCTTCGTCCCAAATTTCGTTTAGGCCATATTGGTTAAATAATACTGGAACGTCCAATGAATAACGAGAACCAAAAGGAAAGTATCCACCAAATACTGTAACGTCTGTAGGTGATGCCATTGAATCGTCATCTGATTGTACTGCATCAATTGTACCACGTTGCATTGCTTGAAATAGTTCGCCTGTTGGCACTAGTTGGTCTGCAAAGAATAATTCAATTTGCATGCGATCGCCAGCAATTTTGTTGAACATTTTAATTGCAGGAACAATTACCTCTGCCGCTAAGGAAGCGCCAGCATAGGTCTGCATTCGCCATTTAATAGTACTTTGGGCAAGTGCAGGTGTTGCAAGTGCAGCTGCGGGGGCAATAGCTGCTCCTTGGATAAATTTACGTCTTGAAGTCATTTCTTCTCTCCTTGGTTGATTTTTCGATCACTTTGATGTGATTCTTCTAGGGTTTATTGTAAACATAATCAGGAAGCCACGTGGCGATATTTGGGAAAGTCATGACTAATGCAAGCGCAAAGACCATGATAATCACGAATGGGGTAATGGATGAATAAATATCACGGAGTGATATTTCTGGAGGCGCCATGGCTCGCATCAAAAATAGATTATAGCCGAATGGTGGCGTCATATATGCTATCTGAGTTGTTATAGTGTAAAGGATTCCGTACCAGATTAGATCAAAACCAAGCTCGCCAACAAGCGGAACGTACAGTGGCGCGACAATCACAAGCATGGCTGTATCGTCAAGGAATGTACCCATTAATATAAAGCTGAGTTGCATTAATATTAATATTGTCCAGGGACTAAGATTTAGGCGTTCTGTAAATATGCTTTCGATGGCTTTTACTGCACCAAGGCCGTCAAAAACTGCCCCAAATGCTAGTGCTGCTAAAATGATCCACATAAACATGCATGTTATGCCCATCGTATTACGCAACGTATTTTCGAATACTTGGCGTGTCATGCGCCCTTTTAGGACTGCGGCCAGAAATGCTGCTAATGCACCAATTGCTGAGCTTTCAACAAGTGAAGCCCAGCCATTCACAAATGGTACCATCATTACTGCAAAGATGCCAACTGGAAGCAATCCAGCACGAAGTAACTTCATTTTTTCAGCATGTGGAATATTGCGTTCTTTTTCGTCTAAAACTGGTCCAAGTATGGGGTTAATACGGCAGCGAACTACTATATAAACTATGAATAAACCCGCCATCATCAAGCCTGGTATAACTCCCGCCAACCAAAGTTGACCCACAGGTTGTCTAGCTATCATCGCATAGAGAACGAGTACTACGGAAGGGGGGACTAAGATGCCTAAGCTTGATCCAGCCTGAATAACCCCCGTTACCATCCTCTTATCGTACCCCCTCTTCAAAAGCTCTGGTAATGCGATGGTTGAGCCAATAGCCATGCCGGCTACACTGAGACCATTCATAGCTGAAATTAGAACCATCAAACCAATTGTTCCAATTGCAAGTCCACCGCGCAGACCGCCCATCCAGACATGAAACATTTTATAAAGATCGTCTGCAATTTTGCTTTCCGATAGAACATAACCCATAAAGATAAACATAGGCAGTGTCAGTAATGGGTACCATTTCATTAGCTTCATCGCTGCAGAGAACCCAAGATCAAATCCACCCTTATCGCCCCATAAAAAAAGTGCGGCAACAACTGCGATAAACCCGATCGCACCAAAGACGCGCTGCCCAGTTAAAAGCATTAACATCATAGACGAGAACATAAGTGTTGCAATCAATTCATATGACATCAGATTACTTCACCTTTAATACGCAGAAAATCTTTTAAGAGTTCAGAAATACATTGGAGGAGCATTAGAAACATACCAATAATCATAATTGTTTTGATTGGCCAAAGGTATGGACGCCAGGCTGTTGATGATCGCTCCATACGACCAATCTCTTCTGCACCTGTAATTAAACCGCCAAAAAAAGAAAATGGAGTTGTTCCCCAATACCCCAAGGAATAAGCAGTTGAGCTCACGGCACCGTATAATAAAACACAAAGATAAAAAATGAGGAAATTAACAGTTAATAAGTCAAACCAAGCCTTCTTACGAAGTGACCATTCCCCATAAAGTAAATCCATCCTTACGTTTGAGCCCAGTTGAATTGAATATGGCCCTCCAAGGATATAATATGCTACCATTACAAACTGTGCCATTTCGAGTGTCCAGAGAGATGGTACAAAAAATGTCTTACTTACCGATGACCAAAATAGAATAGCCATTAGAGCAAAAATACCATACATCATTACCCGTCCAACACGTAAGTTTACG
>JAPKEA010000376.1 GCA_028822275.1 Planktomarina sp.
CGCTTAAATATGACTGAAGCGCCGTTTTGCAAACCTCAATTGAGGCTGATAGTTCTGTGCGGTTACCGGTTAATGCTGAGGCCAACTGCTTACTTACAGAGCCTAATGCGTCTGGATATTGACCAAGCTGCGCAAGTACCACCTTGGCTTCTAGAAGTTCCTTATCATAAATAGCTTCTGCTCGCGCAAATGCAGCCAATTCAATCACAAGACTATCAATCAAAAGCTTCCGGTGGCTTGGTGAGCCAACCTGTTCCAAACCCTCTGCGCGAATTTTAAACGCAACGATTTTCTCCGCTCCATAACGTGCTGAGAGATTAGTTAGGTGGTGATCAAGTTTGAGGCCAGAAGCGTCATCCTTTGGTGCAGCTTCTGAGAGCCAATCAGCATATGACCGGCTCTCCGCGTCCACTCCTAAAGATTGTGCTAGACGCCGTTGAGTTTTCGTAAGGTTCTTGACTTCATTATCTGGCGACAAAGCATCGAAGGCTTCCCGAACAGCCTTGTTTATTACACTGGCATTCTTCTCATTGCCGTCCCGCGCAGTTTTCAGTGTGGAAAGAATGTCTTTAGGGACTTCGACAGAATTAAGTTTGATCGTGGACAAGACCGTTGAAACTGCACTCCGCCGACGCCTTGTTAAAGTTTTTTGCATCTCGATCTGTTTCGCTCGTGCGTCTACTCGTTTATTAAATTGACGTTCAAGCCATGCCTCATCGTTAGGCGCATTCTTTTGAACCTCTTGGGTTTCGCCCTCATCTAAATAACGCTCTAAATCGGCGACCATTCGTTGGACGACTAGATTGTCTCCCTCTTCCTGAAGGCCAGCATTTTTCAGCTGAGCTAACCAAACATTAGAAATAGTACGGACTCGTTCGATCAACGATCGGCAGTGGACTTCCAATTCTGCTTGCGTCAGATAGCGCACTGTTTTTGGACCACTCATTTTAATTCCTTCCGAAATGCTGAAGTAATTGCTTGCCGTAATAGCTTTTTTTCACTCTCTTGGGATGTGTACCAATTAATTGACGATACACGATGAATATAAGGAATTCCTAATCTGAGAATTTCTGGGCGCCATATCTCGCGGCTCCGAGCACTTGCAAGTAGATTGTGCTGTGGTGCGTCACATTCGATTCCTAAAGAAAACTGCCCAGTTTCTGGATTTTTGATTAAAATGTCTAAAGAGAATGCGGTTGCTTCCCGTGCAATAGTCGATGTGAAACCACACTCAAAAATAAAGTTACTCACAATTTGGATAAAACCATCCTCATTAAATTCGTGGGCATGGTCAACATTGCTCCCGCCATCCAAAAGCTGGTTTGTCAAAGCAGTAGCGCGATCAAATTCCCCTAAAGAAACAAGTTTTGCGTATTGAAGATACCCCTGAAGATAATCTCGGGGAGTATTTGGTGGCCGCTTAACATTTATGAAGTCTGAGACATCACTGACTGGCATGGACGTAAAAAACATTATCTTTTCACGGGCTCTGGTCACAGCAACATTTAATCGGCGTTCACCGCCCATCGCACCAAGAACTCCGAAAAATCGCCTGAATCTTCCATGCTCATTTTTTCCAAATGTAGAAGAGAATAGTATGACATCCCTTTCATCACCTTGTACATTCTCAACGTTTTTAACGAAGAAAGACATATCTTCTCCATCTTCATATCGTGTGTTTTCTTCCGAAAGGCAGACCCGAAATTTAGAATCTATTTCAGCACGTTTCTCGATATATTCTTGGATTAAGTCTGCTTGCTTGCGATTAAAAGTGACAATACCAACGCTAGGCCTGCTATCCCCAGCTTTTTCCCAAAATTCCTGTAATCGATTAACTATTGCCGCCGCCTCTGCAGGATTTTGCTGATCTTTATACACCCCATTGACCTCGATGTATTCAATAGGCTTATAAAGTGCAGTGAGTGAACTAGGATGACGAACTGGGATGTGTAGAGAGTTTTGATAAAATGAAGCGTTTGAAAAGGCGATTAATTCACGGAATTTTGAACGATAATGAACTTTTAAAACTTGGGTGTGCAAGGTTGATGAGGCAAGATTCAATAGGTTGGTACAATCTTTAATATCTCGACTGTTAGCAACCATTTCTAACGCTTCTATTTCTTCATCAGTGGCGTCATCATCTGCCAACCCGCCTTCCAGTTCGGCTTCCTCAGTTTCTATTTTCGACTGAAAGAATGCCGTTGGTGGCATCTGTTTTTCGTCTCCGGATATAATAACCCGTTTGCCTCGATATAGTACGTGCAGAGAGTGTTCTACGGGTAGTTGGGAGGCTTCGTCGAATACAACCACGTCAAAGAGACCTTTGATCAGGGGTAGCATGCGAGCTGCAACATCAGGGTTCATTAGCCATACAGGCTTCAGATCAAAAAGGCCGAAAGAGCTCCCTCGAGAGATGAATTCTCGTAGTCTCAGGGATCGCGCCCCTGTCAATCTCGTAATAGATTCCCAATCTGTTGAACGTGCATGTTTGTCCCGCTCGTACCTTTCTTGGAGGTATAAACGGTTCAATTCCCGCATTTCCTTGATGTATTCTGATAAAGTTTGAACTTTCTGCCGGATTTCTTGCTGGTCAAGGAATAGCCCAGTTGAACTCTCCTCAGCCTCTTGTTTCCATGCTAGCCGGACCTCACGATTAATAATCCTCCGCACCTCACTGCCATGGTCGGATTTTAAAATTATTAGTGAGTTTCGAACTGAACTCAGTTTTTCAAAAAAATTCCCTATTAAAGATTCTTCTTTACCAATTGTGTGACGATAGCGTTGGAACAGTTCAACTTTATTGCTCTGCGAAAACAGATTTGTGACCAGAGACAGTCCGCCCTTCTCGTCAGTGATTATTTGATCTGTGATGATTTTTACGGCTTCGTCACTTAGCCATTCTTGCACTGGGTTAAGTAATTGAAGTGAACTTTCAATATCGTCATAACGCTCCAGTGACTTGTTCAGTGCTACCACATATTCATGAAGTTCCAAACCTGAGTGGTCAGTCAACGCTAGTTTGAACTTTTCCCAATTTGGAGCGCCTCTAATTTCATATTCGTACTTCTGCGTAGTCTGAAGAAGCTGAATAAGATCGCTGATTTCACAGATCAGTTCATTACCCAAAGCTCTTTTTA
>JAPKEA010000377.1 GCA_028822275.1 Planktomarina sp.
AGTTAATCACGACTTATCCTATTGTGCCACAACTTCTGTAAGACCACAGCACAGGCGCAGCCCTGCATTAACGTCCAAAGACATGTTCACGAGTTTGCGCCACGCTGCGCATTCAGGGGAAGTTCAGATGGGTTGGAATGGTAGGTAGCAAAAAAGGCCCTGATTAACTTCTGGAACTGTTTTACTGTCCAACGCTCTGAACAGTTTTTCCACGCAACCTAAAACCGTGGTGTGTCGCGCAGTGGGATGGGCGATCCGTGGCTTGAGCATCCAAACGAAACTCATTGGGAATAGATCTACCGGACTAATCCTAAAGGGGCGTGGGCCAAGACGCGGGGACCTGTGATAGGGGGTCGCCTTAATGCCTGTTGCACCTGAAGCACAACGATTTGTCGCAGTAACCCTCAGACACAACGGCATTGGACATTCTCACATAGCTCCATGATCGGCCCAACGACAGGTAAATGTTGTTGAATGGGCAAAATATTTTATGCGCGCCACTAATATCCACCGGCAATAATTTAGAGAGCCGTCTAGCCCTAATTTCGCTTCCCTTTGAGCTTTAGGGACGTTGAGGAAATGCTTGCAGAGCGTGGTGTTGATGTCAGCTAGGAAACGATCCTTAGATGGGTTTTGAAATTTGGCCTAGTGATTGCTGCCAAGGTCCGATCCCGCAGAGTTCAACCTTCAGGAATTTGGCAACTTGATGAGGTATTTGTCCGTATTGGCGTTAAGCAAACTTATCTGTGGCATACCGTAGACGATAAATGAGAGGTCCTTGAAGTCTTGGCCCAACCTCATCGAAACAAACAAGTGGCCCTTAAACTTATGCGGAGATTTTTAAAAGAGCAGGGATACATTCCAGATGAGGTTGTCACTGACGAGTTGGGCTCATACGGTGCTGTGCTTCGAATCCCCTGGATTAATTCAACGATTTCTGTCTGTTCACGACACCAACTACAACCCTTTCAACTTGCAGCGCCATTTGATTTCCCGCCAAGTTCTCCATCAAACTCTCACTAGGGCATTCACTGAATAGTGTAAAATTGTGGCTGCTTGATCTTTAATGATTACAGCTAATTCAGCCGTCTGAGTTAACGAGACAATGCCCTCACCGGATTCTATGCCTTCGTTGAAATTTAGCTTTCTGGGCGCGCAGAAAACCGGATTTCGTCAGTTTTAAACCCGAGTGCCTTAGGACGCTTTACGCCTGGTAGGACGGCAACATCATAAAGCTCTTCCACATAGCCACTGATTTCGAGCATGTGCTCAACGTCACCAGTCTTGAGGTTTACGATATAAACTGCACATTTAGCCTCAGCACACTCTTGCGCTAGTCGCTCATTTAACGGCAGGCCGCTAAACGTTTTATTCTCACGCGGCTTAGACAATCCGATGACTGCGTAATCACCAATAAAAGATAACCCCCGCGCAAATCCCGGTAAAAAACAAACAGGCTCAAATTTACCCGTGCTGATATCAATGTGACCAAACTCACCAGTACCCGCCTGCAACATCCACAGCCGCTCGTTATAAAGCCGTGGCGAGTGAGGCATAGACAGCCCCTCAGTGACGACTTCACCACTCTCCACATCCAATAAAAGACCGCCACCACGGCGATGATTACGCCAGCCTTCTGATATATTTGATTTGCCAACACAGGTCACATAACGTGGCTTGTCATCTTCGGTTGCCATGCCGTTCAAGTGGCAACGGTCCTCGGCAGCAATGCGATCAATGAAGGGAGGTTGCCAAACGGGCTTGAAGCTAAACTTGTCACTCAGCGTTGCGAGGCAATTAAATCGCGTGGCAACAAAAATTGGTGTATTATCGGCACGCACATGCACATCATGAATATCGATGTCGCCAGTGGTGTGCCCAGTAACAGGGACATACAGCGCGTCATAGCCATCTGCATCCTCACCAGGATCTAGAAAGTCCTCAAACCGCCAGAGTTGGTAAAGGCTACTTAACCACAACTGGCCGTCTTTAGCCCCCAATCCCATCGAACGATTAAAGGTCCGCTCAAAGACCGACATGCTTCCATCAGGTTTTGTTCCGACAAGGAAAAGCTTGCCTGCCTGATAGGTGGTGAAGGCCAAGCTGGCATTCTGACTCGACAGCCAGGGCATGAAAAGCCTTGAGCCCGTTAGTTCTAATTTGGAGGCGGGAGTCTCAGTCACTTTTATACGTCTTTCTCAGTGAGGCTAACTTGGCCACAGGACAAAGAAATGTCCATATATTTGCTTTCAGGCTGGGAAATAATAGTATTATCAGACATCGCTTATAAAATAACCTGCTCTGCAAGGATATCCAGAACTTGAACATTTTCAAAGATAACAATTGTATCTGAGTCCAGCTGAACCTGGGTGTTTTGCTCACCATAACCGTAACCGTCGGCTGAAGCGCTCAAGGTTGCTGATTGGAAACCGCCAAAACTATCAAAACCAAAGGCACTGATATCAATTTGGTCACCTTCAGAAGCTACAAAATCTATTATCGTGCTTGTTCCATTAGCATCACTCGAGAAAGTAAAAACGTCTGCACCCTGGCCTCCAGAAAGCCTATCTGTTCCAGCAGTGCCAATAATTGTATCATTGCCAGATCCGGCAAAAATAACATCATCCCCAGACGTGCCAGTCAGCGTATCTACGCCAGTCCTGCCGACTTGCGTTGCCACTCCAGAGAAATCCCCCCCAAACACAACTGACGCAGTATTGCCTACTGAGCCAATGATGATGTCGTCAAAGCCATCGCCATTAATATCATCTCCACCACTTACAGTTTTCCCAGTGTGATGGCTTCCGTTAATGATTGCAAACCCACCATAACCTAAAAGGATCGATGATAATTCTACTGTATTGGTATTTGCACCCTTACCATAAACGACAAAACCCGACCCATTAGGATAGGCCCCGCCATGACTTTTTGCTCCGATAATAACGTCATCATATCCATCGCCATTAATATCTCCCGCACCACTGACCGAGTAGCCTGACTTATCTCCCACCGTGATGCCATCTATTAAAAAACCACCAGACCCCATTTCCACATCAGAGAGTTCCACTATAGAGCCACTCGCCTTGCCAAATATAACGTAGCTGGTGCCAGAATTGGTTCCGTTTGGGTCATC
>JAPKEA010000378.1 GCA_028822275.1 Planktomarina sp.
AATAAACATGACAAGTTTTATGTCATTTTAATTTTACCATAGCTGTATGGGTTAACTTTAATGATACAACCACGCTTAGGCATAACCTCTGAACCAATACACCATCGTCCAGTTGAAGTAATGCCTCCAGCCCCCAAAGCGGCAGGGCATACGCGCTATTAGGAGCCCCTGTTAGGCTAGTAATACTAATTTGGACAAATGAATTAGCCCTCATCCAACAAATAAGTTTGCCTTAAATTCACCGTCATGAACCTCACCATTTCTGTCAATTAGTGTACCTTTGCCTTGGTACTGGCCAACCTCAAACTCACCTTCATACTGCTCCATTACAGCATCGTCTAACTTATAGACGAGCTTACCTTTACCATGCGGAAATAGCATATGGTGCGGATAGTTCTGGTCATTAATGTCATCCCGATTCAACGTTTCAGCTGCGTACTCTGGAGACATTACTCCACCTTCATAATGAACAGTTACCTGATCTGGATCATATCTATCACCCTCAGCATCAGCCCCTTTTTTAAACATACCAAACATTTTTTCTCCTCTCAATAAACTATTAGGCGCCAGAATTTTCTGTTGCTAAATTTTCTTTTAGGCGACAATCCAGTATCAGATCAATTCTAGCATTTGTTGTAATTTTAAACGCATATGAGATTTAGAGTTAGCTATTTTCTACTATTTTAGTTGCAAAGTTAAATTTGAGTAGTTCTTCCACATTGAATATATAAATCTCTTCTGGGGGCGTATCCAATATATGCTCCATGACATCAGTGCTAATACCCATTTTTTTAAGGTGTTTAAAAGTATTTGCTTGACCTTCTTGGACCGTTTGGACTGCGAAATATACTGGGATGTATAGGTTCTCTGTAAAGTAATGTTGATGAACCCCTAAAAGTGAATGGCTACTAAAAATTCTTTCTGAGCCGCCAGCCATCACATATGGGCATGCACTAAAACAAAAAGCATTGCTGGATAAAACAGTCTTTAATTTGCGATCCCTAATTTCACGGCCTAGAGAAAGTGCCTCGCTTACAGTCCCACCGGGGCTGTGTAGCGCAACAAATGAAAAACTAGTTTCTTTGTTTTTTACTAAAAAATTTGTGAAGCGTTCAGTATCACCGTCACTAATTGGCCCGGCAAATAATATTCCATTGCCTAAGCCATCTATAAATACTTTTTGAAACTCCAGCTCATTAGGCAACTCATTAGGAAGTCGTAGTTTAGGCAAATACTCATCATTTTTTTTCAATGATGGAATAACTTTATTGCGGAATATTTGTTTTTGTTTTGTGGCCGGGAAGGTTTCCAGTTCGGTGGTCACATAGCGAGTTCCAAAGCGTGTCTCGATCAGGTTATTATGTGTTATCCAAAAGATTACTAAAGCGACACCTATTTGAAGCCACAATACTGATAGTATTACTGATCTTACACTAGGTAATTTTTTGAGTAAATTTAACATATTTAAATTTTAGCTTACCATTTTTCAGTGTGTCAGTATTTGGATTAATTATTTTTATTATCCAAGCTTTTTTCCACATGCTTGATTGCCTCCATTGCTACTTTTAACTCTGAAAGTGTCATCCGTTCTTCTACGTTAGTTCCCTTTCTACCGTCGCGTATAGCCACGTGAGTTATGGTGAGCATAAATACGAGTAATGCTGGGAGTAAATCTATTGCGATAGCGCCAGCCCACTGTGGATAAAAGTTTGCTGCATAAATGATCACAGCATCCGCGCTAGATATTGAAGTATAAGTAGTGTCTTGAGGCTGTTCTTCATCCATTATTTCTTTGGCAGCATCTCTCAGTGTAGTTGCTACTGCTTGGATTTTTTCTTCAGTTTGATTGATAACGTCAGCCTGTGTTTCGCGGGTAGCTTCTGTGCTACCGTCTAGCGTAGGTCGAATAATTTTTTCTAGATCACCCATTGCACGAAAAACTAACGGAGCAGCCGAAACCTGTTTCAGCGTTGTAATAACGCCAGATAAGTTAATAGATTCCTCTGAAAACTTGAGAGATCGGATTTTAACAGGGCCATCTCCAGATTTAAGTGTTTGCATTTTTGTGATTATTTTATTGCCAAGTTGGAATGTTTCTTCAATGACAGCAGATTTATTATCTACGACTTGCCTTATAGCATCTAATTCATCAGCTTTTTGCATTAGCACGGCGTAAATGGCGCCGGTACCAGACCTTCCAGACAGATTGCCGTTTTTTTCTTGTGTAGCCAAGTTCCTAAAATCTTTTGCTGACCTTTCAATATCTGACTGTAAGCTCTGGGCCCTTACAGCAATAAAGTTTGCCCGTTCTAATGCTTTTTGGTATTGAGTGATGGTCTTTCCAAGGTGTTGCTCCACAGCGGCGGATCCGGCCAAAGCGGTTGCGTTTAGCCAACTGGACATGGCGACTATCGCTAGACTGCCAATTATTGCTGCAAGGCCCAGCCCAAAATACCCTTTTACATTTCTCATTGCGGGCATAAGTTTTAATAGAAAGCTCCAAAAAACAAATATTCCAACGGATACTGCAGTGGCATAAGCGACTGCAGCTACAACGCTTAATGCACCAGTGTTATCTAACAATGTGGAAACACCGAGGTAAGTATATATTCCTGAAGCGGTCGAGAGTACGCCCAATGCTGCGGGAGTGAACGTATCAAGCCATTCTAAATGGATCTCTAGTTCTTTTGCTCCCTCCAGCCCAGGATTGGTCTTCTCGTTTATAGCTTGCGACATTCCTGTACCCCATTAAAATTGTAGATATCCGCTGAAATCATCGTAAAAAAATTGGTTGTTTGTTTTCTAATTGTCAATAAGAATTAAATTTAAGCTTATATTACTGTTAAGTTTTAGTTACGTGCTGCGCTGCTTTTCTGGGCATCTAATCTGGTGGCTAAATGTTTAAATCCATCGTGGCTCCCGACGCCTGCGTAGCCTGTGTCACCAATATTATTGCAAATATGGTAAGGTGTTTAAACATTGGGTGAACTCCACAATTATTAAAGCCAGTCTGCCGACTAATAAAACCATCCGCAAACTAAATCTTTACTTTAAAAATATGGGTTGAGATACAAACATGTTAGTCCTTAGTCATATCTAAGTAGCCTGCAAAGAAAGCCATGAAGCCAACAAG
>JAPKEA010000379.1 GCA_028822275.1 Planktomarina sp.
TCCGCTCTTTTTCAAAGTCATCTCGATACGCATCAACTGTTAGAAATGCCTTGTGAGCGACACGTTCCAGTTCCTGCAACGCCGTCGCACAATCTTCTTTATCCAAGTTGTGAAGCGTATTAACCGCAATTGCTAAATCAAACTCCTTATTCTTAAACGGCAGGGCCTTGCAATCAGCTGCCAACATATGGGGGCGCATATCTTCCATACCGTTAGCGATAGCATAGCCTGATATATCAATTCCTTTGACCGTAATGCCGGGAATAGCAAGACTGACATCATGCATCATAAAGCCCTTGGCACAGCCGACGTCCAACAGTCGGCTATCCGCTGTCAGACCAAAATGGTCTTGAAAAGTCGGGATGACCGGTGTCCAAAATCGCGGATTGTAGCTAAATCCGCCGTAACCATGTGAACGGTCACCATCAAAAAAAGCTTCTCCAAATTGACGAGCCAAAAGCCGGTTGGCTTCGGTCTTTTCTTGACCGCGATGTTCCACATTCCGCTTGGAACGCGGATAATTAATCATTAGATTGATCTCTTTGCCCATAATATCCTCAGGGTTTGTGAATGTAATACTGTGGCGCTGCCTTGAGGGGCTCTAAGTAGTCGCGGGCCCAAGCAATGGTTTGGATCAAGCCTTCTTCGAGGGTTATCCGATCTGACCAACCAAGCATACGCAGTCGGTTGCTAGACAAGAGATAGGATTGGTCCTTGCCCCTACGGTCACCGACAATTTCAACAGCACTCTCAAAATTCACGCCAAGTTCCGTCAAGATCATTTCAACCAATGCTCGGATTGTGACTTGGTAGTTAGTCGAAATATGGTAAGATGCTCCGTCAGTACCCGTTTCGGCTACAAGCTGGGTAGCTACGGAGACATCATCTATATGGATAAAAGAACGCTCAGACACTCCACCCCCTTGGAGTTTTAACTTTCCACCTGCAAGTGCTGTCATCACGGCGCGTGGAATAATGCGATAAAGCTGCTGGCCCGGCCCGTAAACATTAGCCGCCCGCGTCATGATCATTGGCAGTTGAGAGTTCTTATGATAGGCAAGCAGCGCCATGTCTCCTGCTGCGCGACTTACTGCGTAGGGGGTAGACGGGTTGAAGGCCATGTCTTCATCCACCCAACCCTCAGTAGACCCGTAGACCTCTGGCGTGGTAATGTGCACATATCTTTCTAGCTGATCGATATGACGCAGCCGCTCAAAGAGCTTTGTGGTCGCAACAACGTTGGTCATCATCCAGTCTTCTGGATGATCCCAGCTTTGTCCGACCATACTTTGCGCGGCAAAATTTGCGATAAAACGCGGTTTGCGCTCAGCTATCAAAGACATTAGTCCATCTAAATCTTGGTTTAAATCAATTTTTTTAAAGGTAAACCCACCCGTCATTTCTTTCCAGCCATAAGGTCGGAACGGTAAGGGAGTTTCGTCAGATCTAGAGGTGCCAACAACCTCTTGGCCAGATTTCAGAAGGTGTCCACAAAAAGATGCCCCAGAGAAGCTATTAGAGCCAATTACAAGCCAGCTCATATAATCTCGTTCCTTCGAGAGTGTAGGTATTGAATTATCATATTACTAACAATCATTTGTAGATCCTCTGCAACTTGCATGTCATCGACCGCAAACTGAATCACATGATCTGCCAGAGCGCTAGCTTTGCCCCCATCAAACCCCAAGACTGCAAAGGATGTAAGACCCAGCTCTTGCGCAACTTCAAGAACTTTAATTATGTTAGCTGAATTACCTGAACCCGACATAACCCACAATATATCTCCTGCATCAGCAAAAACAGGCAACTGTGATGAAAAAATATTTTCATACCCCTCATCATTAGCTAAGCAAGTAATCACCGCAGGGCTTTCCGAAAGTGATCGCATTCGAATGCCTTTACCCATCATTTTAGACACAGGATAAATAAAGTCGTTAACTATGTGGTTGCAGTTTGCAGCTGAGCCGCCATTTCCAGCCAAAAACACCTGTCTTTTTTCCTGCCAGGCGTCAAATAAAGCCAATGCTAAGGGATCAACAATCCGCCAATCAGCAGTGTTCATTACCCTCAAAAGACGATCCGCATAAGTTTCAAAAAAGGCTAGGCCAGACATCAAGCGTATCCCTGTGCTTGCATCCACTTCAGGTTGTGAAACCTTTCCTCTTTCTTTAGAGAACCGGATTGGTACGCAGCAATAATCTCAGAAACAGCATCAGCCACAGTTTTCTTGGGCATAAATCCAGTCGCCAAGAGTTTGTCCGAATTTAGCCGGTAGGACCGCGGATCTTCTGATGGAGTAATAACAATATCAGCTGGGAAAACAGCGGCTACGGCTTCCGCAATTTCAAGAATTGACATATTTTCAAATCCAGCATTGAACACCCCTGTAACATCAGGGCGAGCGAGCAGAAACATATAGAGATCCGTGATATCATCAATATGGATGTTTGGACGCACTTGTTTCCCACCAAAAACAGTAATTTTTTGTGTTTCTAGAGCTGCCATAGTTAATAGGTTCACCGAAACATCAAGCCGCATTCGAGGCGAGATGCCACAAACTGTTGCAGGTCGCACAATTTGGATCGCCATTTTATCCGAATATGACAAAAGTACTCGTTCTGCGCACATTTTTGTCTTATTATATTCTGAAAGTGGAAGCAAAGGCAGGTCTTCTGTCACATTAAGTTCTTCTGAAATGCCATAAACCGATCCAGAGGATGCATAAATAAAGCGCTCAACTCCCGCCTGCGATGCCTTTTCGGCGAGCTGCATCGTTGCCAAAACACTGACTTCCCACGTCAGTTTTGGATTCAAATCCCCACAAGGGTCATTGGCAATAGATGCCAAATGAATTACGGCTTCATACCCAGATAAGTCTAGTAAATCAGTGTCACGAACATCGCCCTTAATGACAGTTAAACCTTTGCGATCCCCAGACACCTTTTCGTGAAAGTTTCCAAACCACATGGTGTCAAGAGCTGTGACTTCATGGCCTGCCATTAAAAGTTTAGGTACGAGTACTGTACCTTTGTAACCGCAGGCACCGGTCACCAGTATCCTCATCCGTTATACCTCTACCTAAATTTCTTGCCTTGGGCTAAAGCAGAAGGCTAATTA
>JAPKEA010000380.1 GCA_028822275.1 Planktomarina sp.
CACCTTCAATACCCTCCGCTATTAATTTATTTTGAAAATTAAAGGGAACACTGGTCTTAGCACGGCGCTTCAAGTCAACGTCTGATATTTTAGGGATAACGTCACCGGCACGGTAGATTTGCACCCAATCGCTCACACGAATATCTTTACCACCTCTAATTTTAGCACCTTTGCTATCACGGCCAGCTATGTAATCCTCGTTATGTAGGGTCGCATTTGACACGACCACCCCACCAACCGTGACAGGTCGAAGCCGTGCTACTGGGCTCAATGCACCTGTCCTTCCTACTTGGATATCTATGTCTAAGAGTTTCGTCCAAGCTAATTCCGCAGGAAATTTATGGGCAATGGCCCAACGCGGTGTGGTTGAACGCAAGCCAAGGCGATCCTGCAAGGCTAGACTATCAACCTTATATACAACACCATCGATATCATACCCAAGTGAGGCACGATCCGTCTCAATTCTATGGTAGTGTTCAATAACCTCGCGAGTGGATGCAAAACTCTGAAACAAAGGGTTCGTGCTGAATCCCAATTTTTTTAAACGAGCCACAGCACCAGTCTGCGTGTCGGAAAGAGGTTCGGACAAGGCGCCCCAGGCATATGCAAAAAAGCCTAGAGGTCGTGACTTTGTTATGGTCGGATCGAGTTGGCGTAAAGATCCCGCTGCCGCATTTCGTGGGTTCGAGAAAGCCTTTTGGCCAGACGCAATTTGCCTTACATTCAACTCCTCAAAATCAATGTGCGACATGTAAACTTCACCCCGGACTTCAATTACCTCTGGAGCATTTTCAAGTGTTAAGGGAATATCCGAAATTGTTTTTGCGTTTGTAGTTACATCTTCTCCAACTTCTCCATCGCCACGCGTAACAGCATGCACAAAAACCCCGTTTTCATAGCGAATAGCCAGGGATAACCCATCAATTTTGGGTTCGGCACTCAAGTTTAAAATTTGAGCATGTGGAATACCCAGAAACTTTTTTACCCGCTTGACGAACTCTTCAACGTCTAGAGTTGTAAAAGCATTTTCAAGCGACAACATACGTACTTCATGATTAATCTTCTTAAAGCCATCTTTTGCCTTGGCTCCGACCAAGCCGCTTAGGCTGTCACTTTTTTTTAGGTGTGGGAACTTATGCTCTATTTCAGAGTTTAAAAGCTTAAGGACGTCAAAATCACCATCGGACATTACTGGCGCATCTTCGGCATGATAAGCAGAATTTGCACGCACCAAAACATCACTCAGGCGGGCAAGTTCAGCCACAGCTTGAACCTCTGTCAAATTCGCAACATTAAGTTTTAGTGACATAGAAGGTCCCCAGTATCTTAGACTTAAACTACGATCAGGAACCTTGGGCGTCCAGAGTGGTTATAGTATTTGCGGCTAACTTATTAAAAATTTCATTTCCAAGCTGTGGATCGTTAGACTTCCCATCTCATAACAAACATCCAAGCCGAATAAAATTTGTCGCACAATCTTTTATATTGCCGGATATCAATCAAATTATATAAAATTTGCAAAGTTAATACTTTCAGTATCCACATCATTAAATTCGCTGCTTCAATCACATATCCTAACTTTAAATCACACTTTTAGTGTTAATTGATTATCTTATATCAAAGGGCTTTGCATAAAATGTACTAAGTTTTAATGTGATAATACCAAAAAAATAAATAAGTGTGGCTTAATTTTTCATTCATAAACAAAAACGAGAACTCCTTTACCGCCCCGCTCATTAAGTCTATGGGATTAATTTGCGTTAAATACGCCCTTGTTGCTATGTAAGATTTTCCTTTACCGCAGGGTGACTGTAAGGATCGATCCAATGCCCAAAGATATTCCAATGAATTCCCTTGGCTTTGCCAAACCGGTAAAAGACACACGTGTCGTTGTTGCTATGTCTGGAGGCGTGGACAGTTCTGTTGTTGCTGCACAATTGGCGGAAGAAGGTTATGATGTTGTAGGAATTACATTGCAACTTTATGATCATGGAGCCGCATTGGCCAAAAAGGGTGCTTGTTGTGCTGGCCGAGACATACACGATGCGCGTCGAATAGCTGAAGACCTTAATTTCCCTCATTATGTTCTTGATTATGAGGACACTTTTCGTGAATCAGTAATAGATGAATTTGCTGATAGTTATTTGGCCGGGGCCACCCCGGTTCCGTGTATTCGGTGTAATGAACGTGTAAAGTTTAAGGATTTAATGCAAACTGCAAAGGATTTGGATGCAGACTGCATGGCGACAGGGCATTATATCCAACGCGAAATGGGCCCACTAGGCCCAGAGTTACATATGGCAGCCGACCATCAGCGCGATCAAAGTTACTTTCTGTTCTCAACAACTGCCGCACAGCTTGATTATTTACGCTTCCCGTTGGGCCACTTAAAATCTAAGGACGAAACAAGAGCTTTAGCTCAAAAATATGGTCTCAGCGTTGCAGATAAGCCCGATAGCCAAGATATTTGCTTTGTTCCCGATGGAAATTATGCAGCTGTAATTGAAAAACTACATCCAGGTGCAGCTCAACCCGGAAATATTGTGGATACGCAAGGTAATATATTGGGGCAACACAACGGTGTTATACATTATACTATTGGTCAAAGACGTGGGCTTGGCATTGGGGGTTTAGATAAACCAATCTATGTCGTCAAACTGGATGTAGGCCTAAAACAAGTTGTCGTTGGGCCTAAATCGATGCTGGCCATACGTCATGTTCACCTTAAAGAGATTAATTGGCTTGGCGATGAACCTCTAACATCCAAAACAGAGTGGAACATTGCCGCAAAAGTTCGCTCTACGCGTCCACCTAAAGACGCTATTTTGCGACCAGTTTCCGATAGAGAAGCTATAGTCGAATTAATTATTGCAGAAGAAGGCGTCGCACCAGGGCAAGCATGTGTGTTTTATGATCCTGACAGTAGTCGTGTAATGGGTGGTGGATGGATTATCAGCCGTTAAAGCCGAGCTAAAATTGCATCCGCTGCCCTCGTACCTTGTCCAGGTTCTCCTCGACCAAGTAAATTCATCGTTATGGACATAGCTTCAGATTGCAGTCCCGGGACCCTTAAAACTTTTTCAAGCGCAGGTATAATTAGTTGAGATTTACATCTT
>JAPKEA010000381.1 GCA_028822275.1 Planktomarina sp.
GTGTCACAGTTGAAGATTGTGTAGACAAAGTTCCAAATCGCTTTGATCTAGTTATGCTGGCAGCCCACAGGGCCCGCGAGATTGCCAGCGGCTCTCCGGTAACTGTGGATCGAGACAATGATAAAAACCCAGTTGTCTCTTTGCGTGAAATTGCTGATGAAACTCAGACGGTTAGCGAATTGTTAGAACGCTTGATCGAAAGTAACCAAACTCAAATTGAAATTGACGAACCAGAAGAAGACTCTATGGCTTTGCTAATGGGGGGTGAGCCTGACAAACCCGCTGAAGACGACTTGAATGATGAGAAATTATTGCGTGCCTTGATGGAAGCTCAAAGCAAGCCTTAAGGAAATGAGAGCATGATCACTTCCGACGACCTCATAGGTCTGATCCGTGCTTACAATCCGTCAACAAACGAAAAACTTATAACTAAAGCTTATAACTTTTGCCGTGATATGCATGAGGGCCAGACGCGCCGTTCTGGAGAGCCTTATTATACCCATCCGGTAGCTGTAGCTTGTTTGTTAGCAGACCAACAGCTCGATGATGCATCAATAATTACAGCTCTTTTGCACGATACGATTGAGGATACAAAAGCCAAATATAGTGACGTAGAGAAGCTGTTCACCCATGAAATAGCTGAGCTTGTTGATGGGGTGACGAAGCTTACTAATCTGCAGCTATCTTCCACAGTAACTAAGCAGGCCATAAACTTTCGTAAATTGATTATGGCCACGTCCAAAGATATTAGGGTTACTTTAGTCAAATTGGCAGACCGGTTGCACAACATGCGTACCATCCGCTCGATGACCCCAGAAAAACAGCAGCAAAAAGCCCGTGAGACAATGGATATCTATGCGCCACTTGCCGGAAGAATGGGAATGCATTGGCTTCGTGAAGAGCTTGAAGATCTTGCTTTTCAAGTCCTGAACCCTGAGGGTCGCCAGTCTATTATTCGCCGCTTTATAAAATTACAGAACGAAACTGGAGATGTAGTTGAGCAGATAAATGGCGATTTACTAGAGGAAATGGCGAATGAAGGTATTTTGGCCGAAATACAAGGCCGAGCTAAAAAGCCTTATTCTATTTGGCGCAAAATGCAGACAAAGGAGTTATCATTTTCCCGCCTATCTGACATCTATGGATTTCGTGTGATTGTGAACGATGAAGCAGACTGCTATCGTGTGTTGGGTGTAATTCACCAGCGTTGGCGCGCTGTTCCTGGTAGGTTTAAAGATTACATAAGCCAACCCAAAACTAATGGTTATCGTAGTATTCATACTACGGTTTCAGGTCGTAATGCGCGTCGTGTTGAGGTACAAATACGCACAAAGGCAATGCATCAAGTTGCTGAAAAGGGTGCGGCGGCTACGTGGTCATATCGTGATGGCGCACGAGTGGAAAATCCTTTTGCCCGCGATCCATCAGCTTGGATTGCTTCGTTGACTGAACGGTTTGGACCTGAGGGTGACGACGGCGAGTTCTTTGAGGCGTTTAAGCTGGAAATGTATACTGACCAGGTTTTTTGCTTTACGCCAAAGGGCGAAGTAATAAAGCTGCCTCGTGGTGCGACACCAATAGACTTTGCCTATGCAATTCACACCCGGATAGGTTCGGCTTGTGTATCGGCGAAGGTGGATGGAATAAGGGTGCCGCTGTGGACACGGCTACGCAATGGACAATCTGTCGTGATAATTACTGCAGAAGGCCAAACCCCGCTAGCCAGCTGGGTCGATATTGCAGCTACTGGTCGGGCTAAAACCGCTATTCGGCGCAGCCTCCGTGAGGTAGACCGAGAAAAATTTATTAATCTAGGGCGTGAATTTGCTAGAGTTGCGTTTGAAAATGTGAATAAAAAAGCCACAGATAGAGCTTTAAGTACAGCCGCAAAACATTTTGGCCTCCCCAATGCGGATGAACTATTGGCGCGCCTTGGCAGCGCTGAGATCGCTGCCCGTGAAGTGGTTGCAGAACTTTATCCAAATCTTAAAATGCGCTCGGCTGACGAGGTGGATGCTGCTCTTGCTGTGATTGGGCTGGACCCAGGACAAAATTTTGCGCATGCTGTTTGCTGTCACCCCCTACCTGGTGAGCGGATTGTTGGCATAACTTTTCGTGGTCAGGGTGTTGTAGTGCATACGATTGATTGCCCGAATCTTCTCCATTATGAAAAGCAAATGGATCGGTGGTTGGATTTGGCTTGGCATAATGGCCAACATGCTGCGACTCATCCGGTACGGATTCAGGTGACCATCCTTAATGGTGCTGGAGTTATGGGGCATATTTGTACTTTAATTGGTGATCAAAAAGCAAATATCTCAGATATGCATTTTGTAGATCGTAAACCTGATTATTTTAAATTGATAATTGATTTAGAATTGCGGGATGTGTCACAATTGCACATGGTGTTGACAGCGTTAGAAGCAGAGAATGATGTTGCAGAAGTCAGCCGGCATCGCGATCTGGCGGCAGGCCAGGGTGTAGCTTCTTTCGAAGGTGAATGGGACAAAGTTAGTGTTTAGACGTCGCGACAGACGTGGATTGGGCAGAGCGGTTTGGGAAGTAATATATCCCAAAGGTGGCTGGAAACGCGCCTATTTTTTCTTGAAGCATCGTTTGCAGCGTCTACCGGGCACCCCAGAGCAAATTGCACGTGGCTTAGCTATAGGTGTCTTTACAGCGTTTAGTCCGTTTTATGGCCTTCATTTCATTGTCGCAGCTCTTTTGGCTGTTTTGCTAAGGGCCAATATATTGGCCTCATTGCTTGGAACATTTTTTGGTAATCCGCTTACTTATATCCCTATTGGGGCTGCCGCTTTGGGCACTGGCTACTCTATGCTTGGGCAGCGGTTGGATAGCGAGCTTCAAATCGGTTTAGGCCAGATGTTCATACGGGCCTTATCTGAACTTTGGTACAATTTTAAAGCAATATTTACAGTTTCTTATGGTGACTGGACCTATTTAGCAGAATTTTGGGATACGGTGTTTTTCCCGTGGCTTGTGGGTGGCCTACCGCCCGGAATAGTTTCTGGGCTTGTAGCCTATTATATTTCGGTGCCAACGATAAGGGGTTATAAAAACCGCAGAAAAGGTTTGTTAGCATCCAAGTTGGCAG
>JAPKEA010000382.1 GCA_028822275.1 Planktomarina sp.
TATGAGAGGGTACGGGTTTATTTATGCCTGGGTGGCTCTCAACCGTTAAATCAGGCAGAGGTCTACCGCCAAACGTAGTGACGGCAAAAGGAGACAATATCCCACCAACGTGATTAATTAAACCTACTGCAAAACTATTGGAGTTGTATATGCAACACCAATGTTTGTGGTTAACATTAAAACGGGTCGACAAAGTAAATCAGCGATGGCAAGAACACGGCTATTGCTATGATTATGGGTGCATAAAATTCAACTAATCTGATATTCCTGACAGACATTCCTCGAGACACAGCCCGAGGCCTGAGGTGGGACAGCCAAAAATCTCGTAAACCCAATGCAGTAATGCACGCTAAAACGCAGGGGACGAAAAAAAACCAAAAAAGCATGTAGTTGTTGTTGAAATCGTATATTGCATATTGGTTTCTTAGATTAAAATTCACTAGACCGCTAAATACAGCCCAGAAACAAGCGTAATAACGCATGGACTTTGACAGAAAAACCCACAAAAAGCCAAACCAAAAGATAAAACCTATGCCTGTGCCTATTTGCATCTGCACTGAAGAATCGGCCCAATCATTTATTAGCGTGAAAGTTAGTGACGGAAAACACAAATTAACCAATAGCCGCAGCGTCGTTGGGGTTACCCAAACCAAGTAGAGAAAGGTCACTACAAAAAATGCCAGCCCAAAAAAGATAAAATACTCAAAAGGGCCAGCCGGATCAGGGCGATAAAAATCGTAAAATATAAGGATTTCGGTGATCACAAAAATCGCTACGACCGAGGTTGCCACTAAAAGCAAAGGCGTGGCAACATCCAGTACCAATACCGCTTTTTTAGTTATAGTCAATATGATGCCTCCTTAAGTTATATTCCTTCGTATGAATGGAATATCAGCCCTATAAGTATGTACATAACCATGATATTTGTTTTTTTTCTGTTGTCTTCCGAGTACTTAGTCTCTGACATGTAACAGTTTTTGAAATTTTTAGCTTGGCATTCCATAGAGTATTTCTTTGCTGCAGTAAGGTCAGCAGAGCTCATCTTTTTCGCAATTTTATATCTTCGATCGATGGCTTTCTCATCCGCCTTAGATGCGGAGAGATCCAGCCACATATAAGCTACAACATAATCCTGTGGAACACCTTTCCCTTCAGCGTATAAAAGACCTAAATGATAGAGAGCGTCTGCATCGCCCTGCTTTGCAGCCTCCATGAAAGAAGATTTGGCGGCCTTATAGTCCCGCCGAAAACCTTTGTCGTAGAGGAATCTACTGCCAAGCTTATTGGCAGCTCTAGCAGACCCGCGCAAGCTGGCGTCACGATACCACCTAGCTGCAATCCTATCGCTTTGTCGGACACCTCGCCCCTCTTCATACATGTTGCCTATATTGTAAAGCGCATTTGGATAACCTTGCCTAGCAGAGATTTGATACCATTTTAGAGCCTCCTCAAAGTTTTGAGTGACCCCTTTCCCTTGTTCATACATCTCACCCAGCTTAATTTCAAAACCTTGGAACCGGTTCCCTTCAACAGCAGAGTAATACCACTCAAAGGCAGTTTTATCGCTCTGTGTCACACCCAGCCCACGCTCGTACAAACGCCCAACTGACATTCGAGAATACTGATTTCCCTTCTCAGCGGCGAGTTTGTGCCATTTCATAGCGACTTCGTAATTTTGGCGAACGCCAAGGCCCTCTTGGTAAAGATACCCGAGAGCCTCTTGAGCTTGACTATAGCCTTGCTCGGCAGCAAGGGTATACCATTTTGCGGCATTCTTATAATCTGGGTTTGCACCATTCTGCCCATCTGCAACACAAAGACCCATGAAATATTGGGCGGGTGCCACCCCTTGTTCCAAGCCCAGCAGAAACCTTTCGTCACAAGTTTCACCATTAAAGGCACCCCTAACCTTGGTGTCCTCCAAGCACCAAGATATACCAGAGCTCCCGAGAGAGAGGACACCAAGAATAGCGACAACGTACAGGTTAGTTTTCAACGGTATATACCCACATTCAAGTTTAAAAATAATCTGCTAACGGTAATCATCACTTCGATAGCGGCTTAGAACTATTTGTTTGGATAATGATTTTGAAAAAATGGTCAACATATTTTTCTCCATTGTTCGTTGCAAACTGGCTCTGGACGGTTTAATTACCACACAAACGGTAGTGACTTACATAACCATGATGTAACTTGTCAAGAATGACAATACAAAAATTGCGATGGCAATAAACATAGGCATAAAAACTGTAATGGCCTTTATGTTTGCATGTGACATATCTTGAGCAACAGCTTGTGGTTGCAAATGAGATAGCCAAAAATGCCTCAGCAACAATGCGATGATTACCCCTGCAGATTGCGGCCACAAAAGTTCAAAAGAACTTAATATAGCCCTACCCATAAAAAGTTGAGTGGTGTGATTAACAAGTTCAAGCCCATGAAGTGTGCGATACAGTTGCAACACCAATAGATTACCCAGTAGTCCCCATGAACAGGCATAAGCAAGCCTATTACTCGACGCGAGTTTGCCAAGAATACAGAGCCATATGGACAAACCCAGCCAAATTGCTAGCTGCACCTCTGTGGAGACCGTATAAAAAAAGGAATGGAAACCAACTAAAATCAATGGGGTAAAAAGTATGTTGACAAATAGGCGTAGCGCGGTGGTCTTAACCCAAGTCAAATACAAGAAAGTGACAATTGAAAACACAACACCCACCACCGTTTCCCATTGCGTATTTGTGATGGGTTGGAACAGCGCATCGATACACTTATTTATACCGTAGCCAAGCAACACTGATATCCCAAAGAGCATAAAAGGCATGATGGCATCCAGTACCGAAGACAATTTTTTAATCATCATCATTGTAATGCCTCTCCAAAATTATAATGCCCATGCCAAAATAATTAATTTTAAAACGCATTAGAGGGTACCGGTTTATTCATACCTGGGTGGCTTGCAACCGTTAAATCAGGTGGAGGCTTTCCGCCAAAGGTGACGAATCCATTTAAGGCAAAACGCTAACTAGTAATAACACGATATCTTTTTTGAAAAAGCATAATAGGAAAAGAATAGTTTCGATACTGTCCTTTAGGACAGGGGGATGCCCCTAG
>JAPKEA010000383.1 GCA_028822275.1 Planktomarina sp.
GTCTCGAAAACCGTTGAGCCTTCACGGGTTCCCAGGGTTCGAATCCCTGTCTCTCTGCCAGAAATCAATGACTTAGCCGAAAATTCAATGATCACTTTAATCCGAAAAGTCGGATTTTGCTAACCCTTTGCTAACGGAAACTATTTATCACTATTCTGCTTCTGCATCGCTACACGTAGGGATGTGTCGAACTTCAGAACCGCGTCTTCCTGAATGCCAGGTAGCACATGGCTATATGTGTCCAGTGTTATCGCAATACTTGAGTGCCCGAGACGTTCACCGACTATTTTGGGATTTATCCCTTGCTGCAAGAGTTGCGTTGCATGGGTGTGTCGTAAATCATGTAAACGTATATGTTTTAACCCAGAACGACGAATAAAGGCCGCAAAGTTTGTTGAGAAAGCATCCGGCGCCATTGTGGTTCCATCAGGGCGAGGAAATACCAGGTCGTTGTTTTGATAGGCCGGGCCCAGACGCAAGCGTTCTTCGGTTTGTTTTTTTCTGTGCTCCCGTAAAATGTCTGATGCGATGGATGGCAGGGGAACTTGTCGTCGACTGCGTTCTGTTTTCGGAGGTTTAAACCTGAGGCCGGTCTTGGTTTGTTCCAATGACTGATTTATAGTCATGGCACCACTATCCAAATTGATATTCTTCCAAGTTAGGGCCAGCAGCTCACCACGCCGAAGGCCTGTAGTGACGGCTAGCGCTACTGGCGCGAAGAGAGGCTCTCCATCAAGTTTGTCTAACAGCAGCGCAGTTTCCGTCTCATCCAGCGCGTTCATTTCTTTTCGTTGGGGCCTCGGTGGATCCACCGCTTCAGCGGGATTGTGTGCTAACAGCTGCCATTTAACTGCCTGGAGACATGCTTTGCGCAACAATCGGTGAAAATGTAGAACAGTTCGGGCCGATAATCCCCCTGTCCCATCTTTCCGTCCGTTCATAAGGCAATCCGAATAAAAGGCCTGAATATGAAGTGGTTTGAGTTTTGAGAGCGTGTGCTGTCCGAGCTTGGGGCTGATGTTCTGATAAATTATCTGGCTATACCGCTCATGGGTTTTGGGTGACACGTTTGGCTCTGCATAGTCTTTCAGCCACATTTCAAGGTATTGAGCGACCAGCATGCGTGTTGGCTCAATGTATTGGCCCATATTCACTTCATTCAACAGGCGGCTCAATTCTGCCTCGGCTTCTTTTTTGGTGCCTCTAACAGTTTGCCATTTCTGTTTGCGCTTACCCGACGCATCCTTTCCCAAATCAATAACGATAGACCAGGAATCTTTTGATCTTTTCTTTAAATGACCTCGCATTGATATTCTCCACTAAATTTTTGTATCTGTATATTTTCTATTTTTGTTGTTGTACTTTTAGTCTTTCTTGATAGGCGGCTTTCCGGCATCTGGCAGAACAGTAATCTGCAGTCGTCCGTCGCCCAGTACCGGTGCCATAAGAAAACCAGTTTGGGCAGATAGCGCACCTTCTCAACTGGGTATTACTCGATACCGCTTGCGCAAATTGTACCCACATAGCTGCGGTTAGATTGTTTGGAGAAATGGCAAAGAAAGGCGATCTACCGCCATTTGGTCTTAGCCGTATTGAAACCTCGCCATAAAAATGCGCAAACCTTGGGTTAAAACTAGAGTGATCGGGGTTATTGTAATCCTCAAGAAATCTTAAATTATCAAATTCTCGATAATTCTCATTCTTTTTTGCTCTATTCCAAGTCTCAATCGCTTTTGCCATGGGTGTGGCAATGTGTTGGACTTCGTTTAAGGGAAGCGCGGTTGGTGGAAGATCGTACAAACCGTTATGAATAATTTCTGGTCTGCCATATTTACTGACGAATGACAAAGCGGACCCTACGGAATTTGTGACTTCTCCATATTCCATAAATGCTGCCGGCGCTTCTTCTAAGGGATTAAAGCGCAACACTCGATTGCTCTTCGGTACGATATACAAACCAAATTTTATCTCTGGATAAGGAAAACCTACATAGTCATACATATCTGCTAGCCAAGAAGGAGCCTGCTTTGTTGGTTCTGTTTTGTAAGCGGTATGTCGTTTGGTATTTTGCGATATAAATTCCACATGTTCGCGTTTTAGCTCATCAAGAAAATAACCATCAGGACATTTTTCCCATTCGAACCATAAAAGGTTTGGCATTAGCGTTCCTCAGACTTTAAATCGACATTTAGTTAACCTTTTAAGGTTATTTAGTTTCTTGCCGTTCCGTCAAGTGGTATGTTGGTTTTATCGATGATGGATAGTGCCCGTCGCTTACAATTTGTGAGGATCAGAATGAACAAAAATATCAATACCGCCCAACCTAGTAGCACCAAAAAACTGACACTAACTGTCTCTGAAGCTGCTGAAGTGCTTGGGATCGGACGCTCCGCTGCGTACCAAGGAATCCATTCTGGCGAAATACCATCAATCAAAATTGGCAATCGGATAATAATCCCAAAGATCGCTCTGCAGCAAAAGTTGCAAGCTGCGGGTCAGACAAATCCCAAGGGGTAATAATAATGACACGCCAAGAAATCAAACACGACTGGCTCAAAGAAAAAAACTATGTAGCCAGTTCTAAGTGGGAATCATCTGAGAATTACGAAGGTGTTCTGTTTTATGTTAGTCCAAAACTTCGCGTGGCTGTTTGTCCAGATCGCGCTCAGTTCTTAATTCAACGCAAGGTCGGTACAAGGCATGGAGAAGCTCGTTTCGAGGCCTTCAGCTATCCGACTGACATAATCGCGCTTAGACGGCTTCTCCATACCCGCCATAGCGTCTCAATGGACTGGGTAATGGAACTGACTGCCAGACTTCCCAAAACAGCGCAGCTCGTTGCGGAACATTTCCAAAAGTAAACGTACGGTGCGAAAACTGTGGGAATGCTTTGGTACGTAATTCTAGATGTATCGTGATGACATGTTCTAATGGTTTGAACGCCTCAAGAAAGAGGTTATAAAAATGGTGGCTCCCTGTAAGATTGAACTTGTTGCACAGAGGATGGGGCTCACTCCATCATCCAAAAAAAAAGATGAGTGGCGCATTGGGGGCAAAGGGTCTCTTGCACTGGATTTGAAAAATGATTGTTTTTACGATCATGAGGC
>JAPKEA010000384.1 GCA_028822275.1 Planktomarina sp.
GAATATCTTCAGCAACCTGAGCGCCATAGTTGTCGGATATTGCAATTGCAGCTGAACTGGAGTGATTAAGTGGTTCCAATCTAATGGGCTCTTCGGGTATTTTACGCGGCGAGTCACTGCAGGCCAAGAGGCTGACCAATATAGTTGTGAGCAACAGATAGTTGGTTTTTTTATTCATCTTATGATCACTCGGTTTTTATAGGTTTAGAATGCTCTATTTTAACCCACTAGGCGCAATTAATTTTATAAATCGAAAAGATAAAAAAATTATTATAGCCCACTATTTATGCTGTTTTAGATAAATTAAATCTCGAAATAAGTAAGAATTACGAAATAGTGTAAATTAAATTTGACCCGTACATTTGTGGGTTTTTTGGTCTGGTTCACAATATAAACTCTTTATATTCTATTTAACGTAAAATATTTCTATTCTATGTAATATATTGTAGTATGCGATGGTGAGTAAATTCTAAATCAAAATTTATTCAACGAAAATATTTTCGTAGAGGGAAAAATGGCGAAGCAAAAAAATTCTTGGGGGAGCAGGGAAATGGTTATGAAAGATAAAAACTTATTCGGAAGATTGGCGCTGGGCGCCTCTTCAATTTTAATGTTTATGAGTTCATCACTCACGGCACAAGAGGTTATTGAGAGTGCAGAAGTGGTGTCTGAAAATGTGCAATCTGAAGTATTTGAGATTGAATCGGACGATGTCAGTGTCGATGAAATTGTCGTGACAGGATCGCGCTTAAAGCGATCTACGTTTTCAAGTATTTCACCACTACAAATTATATCAGCGGGAATCTCGCGTGAAGCTGGATTAGTCAATGCTGCTGATATTTTACAAACGTCTACTTCCGCGGGTGGCCAACAGGTCGACCTCACCTTTAGTGGGTTTGTTTTAGATAATGGGCCAGGCTCGCGAACAATTAACTTGAGAGGCCTCGGTGCGAATAGAACACTTGTGATGATTAACGGACGCCGCTTGGCCCCAGGTGGCTCTGAAGGGGCACCCTATGCGCCAAATGTTGGAATGGTTCCTGCTGGCTTGGTCTCTCAATATGAGTTATTGACCGATGGAGCATCTTCGGTCTACGGATCGGATGCGATTGGTGGTGTAACCAATATCATTCTGAAGAAAGATTTTGATGGCCTGCAAGTGCGTGTTGGTGCAGATGATCCTAAGTATGACGGGGGAGAAAATACTAACCTTAGCCTGTCTTGGGGTAAAGCATGGGACAGAGGCTTTATCGGAATGGGTTTCGACCACAGCAAGGATAAGCACGCTACTTATGGTAGCCGCCCTTGGATGTCGGAATGCGAAACTAATTATGAAGTAGACACTGCAGGTGATACTAGAACGACGGATCTTTATTGGTCTGAAGTTTATGGTATGAAAAAGTCAAATTGTGTACTTGGTTCTACTGCTGGTTGGGCAATTGTAAATGGGGCGAGACTTTTTAATACCCCAGGAACCAGTAACGGCGGATGGAACGATTTCTCCGCAGTTTATGCTCCTTATGTATCTCGTACTGCCATTGACTCCGACGGTGATGGTGTTGCGGACGTTTCTTGGGATGACTATAGTATTAACGGCTCTTCATACAAGCAAAATGCCTATCTCTACCCTGACTATGAGACAAACAACTTCATGTCTTATGGTGAATATACCTTTGAGGGCGATTCAAATCTAACTGCTTACTTTGAAACAATGTACTCGAAAGCAGAGTACTCGACTGTGGGCCGACCACCTCAGTTATTCCCATTCGTCCCTGCCAACAACCCTTATAATATCTGTAATCCTAATGCTGCGAACGGTGTTGATTGTGGTCTAGCACAAGATGAATTGTTATGGAACAATCCAGGATACATCGCTCAGTTTGATGCTGTTTATGGGGCTGGTGCAAATGCATTCTACTCCGGAATACTTGCAAATGGACCCATTGGTGCAATCGTAACGCGTCCTGTAGTTTCGGTTAAAGGCGACCGTTCTTCCTCCGACGCTGAGTTCGAAAATCTTCGATTTGTAGCTGGTTTAGGCGGAGATATGCCAGGAATGGATTTTGGGACCTTGACCAATTGGTCTTTCGACACATATGTGTCTTATTCTAAATCTCAGGGCGATTCTCATCGCTATGGTATCCGTGGAGATCGTTTAGACCTGTCCTTAGGTACTTACTCTACCACTGATACTCCCTGTGTAAATGACACTGGCGCAGATCTCGCTTCTGATGTCGCTGAGGGTTGTGTGGCGGTAAATATGTATGCCCCTTCGTTGTATGCAGATGTAGTTGGAGACTTTGCCACGACTGCTGAAAGAGATTACCTATTTGATAGTCGCGATTTTGATACAGAATATGAGCAGACTATTGTTTCTGGTGCCATGGGCGGCGACATTTACGAGATGCCCAATGGACCTGTACTCTTTAGTCTTGGCTTTGAATACCGGAAGGATGAAATCAACTCAATGCCAGATAACATTGCAAGAGATGGCTTGTTCTTTGGGTACTTCTCTGATGGTGGTGCGGTCGGTTCTAAAGACTCAAACGAACTTTTCTTTGAAATCGAGGCTCCGCTCTTAGCGAACAAACCATTTGCTAAAGAATTAACTATGAATTTGTCTATGCGTTATACCGATGATGAAATTTACGGAAGCAACAATACGGAGTCTGTAAAAATTGGTTGGCGTCCCGTAAACTCTTTGTTGGTTCGAGCAACTTATGGAACCGCTTTTAGAGCGCCCAACTTAAGAGAGTTGTATTTGGCTAACCAGACTGGATTTGGCGCTATCTATGATCCATGTGTAACGCCAGCAGAAGCGATCACCGGAAGTGTAGTAGATGGATCTGCTGCTTATGATCCTGCTGCAGATCCTCGAGAATCAGAAGTTTTGTCCAACTGTATTGCCAATGGTATAGATCCTACTGATTTTGAAAACGGCGGTATTACTCAATATAGCGTTGAACAGGCTGCGGGTGGTTCGTTAATCCTTGATCCTGAGACTTCTACATCTTGGACGGCGGGATTCTCTTGGGAACAAGAATTTTCTAATGAATTTGATTTTGGTGTTAGCTCGACCTATTACGAAGTAGATATTGACAGCAC
>JAPKEA010000385.1 GCA_028822275.1 Planktomarina sp.
GCTGCCTCACGCATCATACCGTGGGTAAAGTTGCACTGGCGAGTTGAATCCGCGATCCTATATATGTTTTAATGTTTATTTTTCATTTAGCAGCGCTAAATTCCATTGGGTCACAAATGAATGATATTTTTTATAAAATTCAATTTGCATTGACCTAACAAGCATTTCATTCTCACCTTGGTTTTCACGTAAACGCCAATGTAATGGCCTAATTAACATTATAAGAAGTGGTAAACGTGACTGAAGTTTGTTTAATTTAATTTGTTTTTGACATATTTTCTCGCTTTTTTGCAGGTTTTCATTTTGTCTGTAATGATCTAGCAGAGTTTCTAGATACTCCATAATTTGCGAAACCTCTCTGCCGCGTCTTATCATATATTTTTTTACATCGTTCTGATTTACAGTTGCGCGGTGTAGCATTGCAGAAAAGTCATCAATATTTTTATTACTTAAAGCATCTTTTGATAAAGCAAAATCGACAAATTTCTGATGTTTAAAACCCTTGATTAACGCGCCGCCTTTGCTCGAATTTATCAATTTGGTTATGAACTTTGGATTAGCCTTCGCCGCCGCGACCAGCGTCTCTATCTGTGTGTGGAATATCTTAAGATCTGATGATGTTCGCTTGTATGTATTTTCTTGCGTCAGTAATGAATATCGTGTCGCATCATTGTCAAAGTTTTCATATAATTGTTGATCAGTCGCATACGTTGCGCCAGAATTAAACCTTTCACCCTCCGTATACACTAAATCTTGGCCAGTGATCGTGATTGACCTTGGTTTGAATGAAAGTAAAACTGATAATCCTTGGACTGAAACACTGGAACCGCTGCCAGAAAGAATGTGATGTTTGCAATATCTATTTAATTCCTGTCCAAGTATACCCGTGGCATCTATAAAAAACTTTGCCTTAAATTTTTTAGATGTAATTTTTTTAGATGTTCCAACAGAGGAAAATAACAATGTTTTCGAAAAATCTAATCCACTAAAAAAGTCGTAGTTACTATCTATTACATCAACAGTAAAAACGACATCTGGAGTAATCCCGCACTCAAACAAAGCCCTCGCCGCACGCGCAACAGTACATATAAAAAACTGACTTTTGAACCTTAAAATATCATTTAAATCATTCATAAAAGATGGACCTGCAGAGATAAAAAAAAGTCTTTGTCCTCACAATTATTAATGTGTTTATTACTGATCGCGTGACTCACTTTGGTGTGAAAGTCTGAAATAAAGTTTTCAAGTTCTGGTGCTACGAACAACAACTCCGTGTTTGTAGCTATCTGATGCTGATGAAAAGTTTCCTTAACTTGTTCACGTTCGAATTCATTCAAACTCTCTGCAACGGCCAGATAAACTGTAAGCATTGCGTTACCGACAATCAGTGGTGGCGGTGCAGATTGAAAAGTGCTGAAATGGTATACGGAATCCTCTGAATTTTGCTGGGGGTTTAGTTTGAAACTATCATCGACAATAAAAAGAAATTTCCGTTGTTTTTTATTCCGAAGCACTTTTGCAATAATCGGATGGTAGCCAAACATGACCAATGTATCATGTTCAAAATCCCATAATATTGGTAGTGCATTGTCAATCAATGCATCTGTGAGTTTAACGTCAACGAATATCTGGTCGGTCTGTGGAAATTGCTTTATTCTGCCCAGCCAACCCTCTGCTAGAGACAACAGTGTTTGATAATTTACTGATTGGTCAATCTGGACGTTTTTATAACGTGTGAGACTGCGCTGGTCGCGTGCAATTAACGACATGTTATCATTTTCGAGCCGCTTGGTAAACGATGTTACTATTCGCCAATATCGGATCGCTTCGATCATTTTAGCATCGTCCCCAGCAAGCATACTTTGATATGCGTCGAATAGAGCTTTGTGGCCTTCCTGACTAAGTTCGAGAGGAATCTTTTTGTTCACGAGTCACTTTCTAACATTCAGATCAACAGTTAGTAATTAGTGTCACTTTAGAGTTTAAATTCATGTCATTACAGATTTCACATTTTCCGGGACATGAGTTGGACCCACTGGCAATCCCCCTGAATTTAGTGGTATTCAGAAGCAGAATTTTCTCGGTATGATATCTAAAGAGATTTTGAATGAAGAACGGACGATTTAGCGACACGCAGATCCTGGGAGTTTTGAAGCAGGCGGAAAGCGGAGTGCTGGATTCTGAGTTTTGCCATGAACATGGTATGAGCAGCACTAGCTTTTACAAATGGCGTGCGAAGTCGGGCGGCATGGACGCGTCGATAGTGTCGCAATCGCCAGACAGAAAGTTAGAGCCGAGGAAAGAAGTCCATCGCGTTGAACCTGAAGGCGCCAGAAGACCGGGAAGTCTTTGAAAGGCTTCTGGAGAAGGCGGATGTTTTTGTTGAGAATTTCCGGCCGGGCACGATGGAAAAGCTGGGGTATTCTTGGGAAATGCTGCACGAGCGCTATCCGACACTGATCTATGCAGCAATTAGCGGCTTTGGCCAGACTGGTCCTGAGGCTAAGCAGGCAGCATACGACATGACGGTTCAGGCGCTAGGCGGTTTGATGAATCTAACGGGCGAGTCCGGTGGCAGTCCCACACGGGTAGGAACCTCGGTAGGTGACATTTGTGCAGGAATGATGGCAGCTTTTGGAGTGTCGGCTGCATTGTATGATCATAGCAATACGCGCACAGGTCGAAAACTGGACATCTCGATGCTGGATACACAGGTGGCTATGCTAGAGAATGCGCTGGTGGCCTATCAGGCAACTGGCCGAGTCCCCGGACCTATCGGCTCCCATCACCCGTCAATCGCTCCCTTTGGCGCGTTTAAGGCGAAAGATGGCAATTTTATTCTGGCGGCTGGGAATGAAAAACTGTTCCGTGCCGCGATGGGTGCCATTGGTGGAAAAGCGGTCATCGAAGACCCTAGGTTTGCAACCGCAATAGACCGCATTAGTAACCGCAGCGCACTGATTGTTGGACTACGAGACTACTGAATTATTTCGGTAGTCATGTATTCCGGTAGACAATCTGTTTCGTATCATTCTGTTGAATCAAATCTGTTCAGGTTTTCTCGTTGTTTCTTACTCACCTTCATTCTTTTCAAATAAAATC
>JAPKEA010000386.1 GCA_028822275.1 Planktomarina sp.
TAACTGTATTAACTTGCTATCGATTGATTTTAAAGTGGTTGATGAGTGGTTATAAAGATACCATCAATTTTCTCTATATTAATAAAATGGCAGCGATGACCGATCCTCAAAAATATATACTTTGAAAGTCTCTCCTAGTCTCGGAGATACCACCAGGGTTTTGTTAAGGATTGGCGTTTTATCTTTTGGTGGGCCAGCTGCTCAAATAGCCTTGATGCACAAAGAAGTTGTAGACGACCGCAGATGGTTGTCTGAAAGAAAGTTTTTGAGTGCTCTTAGTTTTGCATGCTTTTGCTGGGGCCTGAAGCCATGCAGTTGGCAACATGCACAGGGTGGAGGCTGCAAGGAACATTAGGTGGTTTACTCGCTGGCCTCCTCTTCGTGATGCCTGGTGTTGCTGTAATATTAGTTTTGGCAATAATACATGGGGCTTTTGGAGACCTTCAGTTAATTGCAGCGGCGTTCTATGGGATCAAAGCTGCCGTTCTTGTGGTCGCAATAGAGGCTCTGGTGAAAATAACTAAACGGGCTTTGGTAGGACGAGTGCATAGGTGGATCGCCGTATGTTTATTTAGTCTCGGTTGCACAATGAATTTCAAATGGGAGTGAAGTATTGTCGACGTCTTAATTTCGATATCTATACTTGGATCAGTTGTTAGTCTGGTACTTTGAATTTAGTTCAAAGACACCGTGTTAGATCGCGCACGCAATCTCATGAGATATTTTTTTAATATCCAATTTATTTGATAATCCAATGCAGACGATGGCAGGTGGTTTAGCGCGCTCGAATTCTTTCACATCGTAGCGATCCGCAACGATTTGAATGAGGTATGTTTGACCGGTCAAGCTTTCAACAAAACCCTTCGCTCGAATAACTCCAAAACCACCTATTGCAAGGTTTTTGGCCAAAGTGTGGGGATCGCAGGCCGCGATATTGCCAAATACCTTACTGGTAAACTCTGCATCAAAATGACCAGATAATTGTAGCTTGAGGGTTGTTCTCTGTATGCCAAGTATGACTTCCAGTGGAACCTTTCCCTGAGTAGTGGGAATTATTGGCGCACGAGAGTTATGGGTCGCAATCCATTGAAAATTATCTTTTGCAGCCTGCGGTTGAATTAGATCTATTTTCGTTTGCACAATTAAATCTGCATCAGACAGTTGACGCAGTATAGTGTCTGCGAGATATTCATCATTCGCTTGAATAGTAATCCTTTCCGCATCTGCTAGCACCACGATGCCAGACAAAATAAATTCATCAAGGAGTGCAATGCTCGCTCCAACAGTGCCAGGCATCGCGACGCCAGAGGCTTCAATCACTACATAGTCTGGTTTGGGAGAGAGGCCTGCAAGTCGTATCAGCGCCGCAGTCATATCTGACCCAAACGAGCAGCAAATGCACCCACCTGCAATTGCGATAATTTCGTCATCTTCAGCTTCGATCAGATCAGCATCAATCGGCAAATCACCAAATTCATTGACCAATATAGCAATTCTACGTCCGTCTGCATGGCGCAACACATGGTTTAATAAGGTCGTCTTTCCAGCGCCAAGGTAGCCGCCGATGACGATAACTGGTATTTTCCCACTCATAAGTCGGCAACTGGGAAGATCCGTCCACCTTGTACAGTTCCCCAAACCGTAATGTCTTTTAACGCCATTGGGTCACAAGCCGTTGGGTCAGCTTCCAAGACCGCAAAATCTGCTTTTTTACCAGTCTCGATCGAGCCAATCTCATTGTCCAAATGTAGTGTATAAGCAGCGCCCATCGTTATGGCCCAAAGTGCTTCATGCACGCGTATTTTCTCTTCTTCGCCTTGTATGCGTCCTGATGCAGTCATGCGGTTTACCGCGGCCCACGCCGTAAATAATGGTCCGAGTGGAGTGACCGGAGCGTCGGAGTGTATGGCCATGGGAATGCCGCTATTAAGTGCTGAGCGCGCGGCGTTCATCCGAGTTGCGCGGTCTGGTCCAACAGTAAGTTTATAATGTTCGTCACCCCAGTAGAAGTGGTGGTTGGCAAAAAGGTTAACACACATTCCCAGTTTCGCTGCAGCTCTGAATTGAGCCGCGTCTGCCAGCTGGCAATGCTGCAAGGTGAACCGGTGATCTGGGTTCGGATGTTTTTGCAAAGCGGGCGCAAGGGTGTCGAGGACAAGTTGTGTCGCTTGATCCCCGTTGGTGTGAGTATGGACTAAAATACCTGCGTCTAACGCTAGGTGTAAGATGTCTGACAGCTGTTCAGGGGCAATGTACCAAAGCCCATTAGGGGCGCCATTGTGATATCCTGGCCAACGCAATCTTGCAGAAAAGCCTTGAATTGAACCATCGACAATAATCTTGATCTGCCCCATTCGGAGTTGATCAGTGGCCCTTGCTTTTAATGCTAAAACAGTTTTGATCAACTCCTTGGAACTGAGACCTAGGAAGAAACGGAAAGGCATAAGACGTACCGGGAAACTTGCTTCGCTCGTAACTCTCAGCATCATATTGATTGTGTCATCATCCATGCGGGATGCAAGATCTGTGATAGTTGTTGTGCCGGTTCGAACGCAGAGTTTTGCAAAATTACGCAGGCCTGTCTCATCCGCATCCAGCATATTTCGTTCATATCCGACGAATGGCCCTACAGGTGTCATAACTTCAGGGCCTTTCAACTCACCCGATGGAAAGCCATCAGCTCCGAGGGGTATGCCGGGGTGGTTTAGGCCTGATTTCAACATGCCAGCCAATTCCAAGGCTTTAGTATTTACATTCATGATGTGGCCAGAGGCATGTAGAATACCAACAGCGCGCGTTTTTGATACTCGATCTAGATCAGCTCGGGAGAGTGTCGTATTATTCATGTAAATTGGGTCCAGCTGCCATCCTGACAGTGGAGCGGAAGGGTCTTCGAGGGCCGCCTCTGCAACTTTTAGGCGCTCAATCAAGGCATCTACACTTTTTACACCGGTCCATATCTTACCACTTGGGTCGGACCTATCAAACCAGCCACAGTAAACTTTGCTCCAAAGTGACCCCTCCATTGAATGAGCATGTCCCTCAACAAACCCTGGCATCAATACTTTGTCTGCAAAACTCTCATCCAGAGTATAATC
>JAPKEA010000031.1 GCA_028822275.1 Planktomarina sp.
CCGGTATCAAAAATCGTCAAGACGCTTATGATGATGCAAAGCAGCTGTATGACGTTTTAAATTTACCAGACCCTGACAATATTGGTGATCGTTATCCTCATCAGGTTTCAGGCGGACAGTTGCAACGGGTGATGACAGCTATGGCAATGTCGCCTCGCCCAGATCTATTGGTATTTGATGAGCCTACCACAGCACTTGATGTAACTACGCAGGTTGAGGTTTTGGCCTCGATGAGATCGATAGTGCAAGAGTTTAATACTGCAGCAATTTATATCACGCATGATCTGGCAGTGGTGGCTCAGATGGCAGACGTTATAAAAGTACTCCGTTATGGTAGTGAAGTGGAAGAGGCTCCAACACGTCAAATGCTGACTGCACCTCAGCAGGAATATACCAAATCGCTTTGGTCCGTACGGGCGCTTGAGAAGCCACAGCAAGAAGTACAGGCCTCAGTTCTGTCCCTAAAAGGCATTGATGCTAGTTACGGAGCAGTAAAAGTATTAAATAACGTAAACATTGAAATCCCTAAAGGTTCGACTGTTGCAATTGTGGGCGAGTCTGGGTCAGGAAAATCGACTGCAGCGCGCGTCATCACTGGGCTTTTGCCCCAAAATTCTGGCACAGTACAGTTTGATGGTGAGTATCTACCTCCGGAGCTTGCCCGTCGCAGCAAAGAGCAAAAACGCCGAATCCAGATGATTTACCAAATGGCAGATACCGCAATGAATCCGCGTCAAACTGTGCGCGAAATAATAGGGCGCCCCCTTGATTTTTATCTTGGAATACGGGGAGCCGCACAAACTAGGCGGGTAACAGATCTCCTAGAGATGATCGAGTTGGATGCAAGCTTCATGGAGCGATTACCTGGAGAATTATCTGGTGGGCAAAAGCAGCGAATTTGCATAGCACGCGCATTGGCAGCGGAACCCGACTTCATAATTTGTGATGAGGTGACTTCGGCGTTGGATCAGATTGTTCAAGAGGGTATTCTCAAGCTTTTAATGCGGTTGCAAGATGAACTAGGTCTAACTTACATGTTCATCACGCATGACATCTCAACAGTCAATGCCATTGCCGATCAGGTTGTAGTAATGAACCAAGGGGAGGTCGTGGAGCAGGGTCTGAAAACTGACGTTTTTCAACCTCCTCATCCTGATTATACCGCCTTGCTACTATCATCAGTTCCAGAAATGGATCCCGACTGGTTGAGCAATTTGATTAGTAAAAGGGCTGATGCGGGCCACTAAACTTCTTTTATTAGAGCATTTAGTACTACATTTTAGCGCTAGGGCCTTGTTCAGAGGTGGTCCTATTAATTATTTTAAAACTGCTTCCTTATAAAAATTTATTCAATTAGTTTTGGCTTGCCTCAGTTTCCTAATTGGCAACTGATATTTAAAGTATCCGAAATTTTTATAATATATATTATGACTTAGAAGACTTTATCTGAATTCCCTTGGGATACAGTCTTCTAAGTCTTTCTGATAAATTAATACTTCGTCTTCATAGGCCTCGAGGCGAGCTGTGAGGTAAAAGTTTTTGGCATCAGCGGTCATAGTTGTATAGGTTTCTGTGCGCACCGACCACGCATCTCGGCTGTTCTCAGTTGTCCAATGGGTTTTAGCGCTTGCGCAAAGTGGATCTTCGGGATGTATTGTCCACCATTCGCGTGCCACCGAACCGCTGACAAGGCCGTGATCGCAATCCCGCGCGCTCCCAAAGTCATCGATAATCTCAATAGTAACTTCACCAGTTGTTTGGTCGCTGATCTGTTTTCTACTGTTTTGGGCCAAACGAATTGTTTCAATTTCCCAGGGCGCGTCAGACTCTGGATCTAAAAAATACCTCTCATCTTTTGACCCACTTTGGCGCAGTGGGATATCTAATTGACCCCCAGTAATATTGATTACCGCCGCCTCTGGCATTGGCCATAAGAGTGGCCAATAATTTGAAGAAATTGCAATCCGAAGGTGATGCCCCTTGGGTACTCGGTATGCGATTTGATCAAGTGTAATTGTTATGTTTATTAAATCATCTTTTATTAATGGATCGGCTGATGAGTGGCCGTTTCGATGGGCAAGATTTAAAACGCCATAGGTAATCCGTGTTGATGCGCCGTCTGGATGAACATGATTAAGGCGAACGGCCAGCTGAGCTGCTGGCCTGTCGGCACTAAGGCTTAACTTCAGTGCTGGTGCACCAACTATATCGGTATCCTGTTGCAACGCTGAGGATGTAAAACAGGCTGAGAGTGCATCGTCAATACGCTGATCGCCAGGCATTTCTGGTCCTAACCAGATTGCACAATATTCTCCCGCCGATAGACCGCAAACTTGTGACGATATGATGCTACGTTGAATTTTTTCACTTTCCACGCCGAGTTTATCGTCAGGCTGAAGATGCCATATTTGGTTTTTTAATCCCTCTGGCCAATTATTTTCGACAATCCAATGCCCGTTTCGTTCATCATACCATGTTTTGGGTCGAACGCCGTACATCAGATAGGCTGTGTAATCCGGATCATTTGTTACGCCACAATCAATATTTTTAAGCCAATGATCCCACCATCTTAGTGCTTCTTGCAAAAAACCTATCCGTGGTTCAGGGACAGCAAAATGTGGGTACTTATGAACCCACGGCCCAACAATACCCTTGACGGGTGCAGTAATGTTCCGCACCAGATGTGAGACAGTATTTTTATATGCATCACCCCAACCCCCAATTGCTAACGTGGCTGCGGTTATGGACTCATAATTTTCACAAACAGAACCGTGCTGCCAATAGGCATCCCTGTTTTGATGTCTTAGCCATACACTGGGTAAGAATTGCTGAGCTTTAAGCCGGTCGATCCAAATTTGGCGCCATTTTTCTCCAACTATAGCTGGATCAGGCGGGCGCGAGGAATAGGCCCACATTGTGGCACCCCAGCCGAGGTTTTCGTTCAGTAAACAGCCGCCTTTGTAATGGATATCGTCGGCATAGCGGTCTACCGTGGAGCAGAGGGTGATTATGGCTTTCAATGGGCTTGGCTGCATAGCTGCAACTTGCAAGGCATTAAAACCTCCCCAGCTGATACCCATCATTCCGACAGCGCCACTGCACCAGGGCTGAGAACTAAGCCAGTGAATTGTTGAGACTGCATCATCCAGCTCTTGTTGGCTGTACTCATCCTCCATTAATCCATCACTGTCCCCATTTCCACGCATATCAACCCTTACGCAGGCGTACCCTCGCTTTGAAAAATATGGATGAGTTAGGCTGTCGCGGGCTGTTGTTCCATCACGCTTACGATACGGTAGGAACTCTAAAATTGCGGGCACTGGGGTTTCAATGCTGTCTTGAGGCATCCAGACACGTGCTGATAAGCGACAGCCATCAGGCATTATAATAGCCATATCGGGAATTTCTGTAATATTTTTCAAATTAGACATCATTAATATCCGATCTTCAGGGCTATGACTTTTTGTTAGTGTCGCGATCGGTGAATATAATTGTCAAGCAAAGTATTTTCTTAATGTCGCTCCATTTGGTGCGGCATTTATTATATATCTACTTTTAGCCTTTTATGAGCAAAAGCTGCCTATTCAATTGTTTTTATGGTCTTGATTACTATCAATGTCGCCTGTGGCTCTAATAAATCTAGACCGACAATTTAGATTAGTGCATGTGGATCGCTAGTAAGGTGAGACTAAATTAACCGAGTCTGGTCATTCTACTTAACAAGTCAGAGCACCGCTTTACATTGTAGCGTTTTATTAATCGCGCCCTTACGTCATCAATAGTTCGGGGAGACAAATTTAATTCTTGTGCGATTTGTTTGCTACTCATTTCCTGGCTCATTAAGCCCAGAACTTGTCGCTCTCTCTTACTTAAGTTAATCGACTGAGCATTGTTAGAAATCTGAGCATAACTCAAAATAATCTGGGCTAACGGGTTATTTTGGGTTAACGAATGGGCGCGAAAACGACACCAAACACTGTGGCCATTTTGGTGACGCAAAAGCCGCTCGTCACTATATTCTCCCTTAGTTTTTAGAATATTTATGCCAACATCGCGGATTCTCTCAAACTCTTCGTTGGATCCATAAAACATCCGAAAAGATTGTCCTTGAATATCTTTTTGACGGTATCCTAGCATTGTAGAAAACTTCAAATTACAGCATTTTATTATTCGATTTTCTGCCATGACCAATCCTATTGGAGCGTTGTCAAAAGCTATTTTTGTATAATTAACCATATGAAAACCATACCGTGTTATTACGGTATTGCCACCGTATTTATTTTTTTCAATACTTAGTAGATGGAGACTCTAAAACAACGTACCAAGCTTGATCCGCTTTTAAGCGAAATTGCTACTCGACGAGATGATTTAATTTTGCTGACACAAAATCTAATTCGTATTCCTACTTTGAATCCTCCAGGTGAAAATTACAGAGATATTTGTGAGTTCTTAAACAAGAGGCTCACAAAGCATGGGTTCAACACTGAAATGGTGAGAGCTTATGGCACGCCGGGAGACAGCGACAAATATCCACGTTGGAATTTAGTTGCACGCCGAGAAGGCACAGGGTCTGGCGAATGTGTTCATTTTAATAGTCACATCGATGTAGTGGAGGTCGGAAGTGGTTGGACACAGGACCCATTCGGCGGAGCACTTGTTGATGGTAAGATTTATGGACGAGGCGCCTGTGACATGAAGGGTGGTTTAGCCGCTTCGATTATTGCTGTGGAGTCATTCATTCATACGTATCCAGACTTTCAAGGGGCGATCGAGATATCTGCGACAGGCGACGAAGAATCTGGTGGCTATGGTGGCGTCGCATATCTTGCAGAAAAAGGCTTTTTTGACCCTAAAAGGGTGCAGCATGTTATTATTCCAGAGCCCTTGAACAAGGACCGTGTTTGTTTGGGTCATCGAGGCGGGTGGTGGGCTGAAATTGAAACCTTTGGTGAGATTGCTCATGGCTCGATGCCATTTCTTGGAGATTGTGCTGTTAGGCACATGGGTGCGGTAATTGATAAATTTGAGACGCAACTTTATCCTGCTATGGCGGCCAGACGTACTGATATGCCAGTGGTACCTGATGGCGCGCGATCTTCGACTATGAATATAAATTCAATTCATGGAGGCCAAGCAGAACAGTCTAATGACTTTACAGGGCTTCCGACACATTGTGTTCCTGACAGTTGCCGCATCGTAATTGACAGGCGTTTTTTAGTTGAAGAAACTCTAGATGATGTGCGGGATGAAGTTGAAAGTCTTTTGAACGAACTGAAAGTTGAGAGGCCAAACTTTGATTATGACATGCGTGAATTAAATAGTGTTCTTCCCTCAATGACTGACCGCGAAGCACCTATCGCCGCCAGTGTTGCCAAGCAAATTGAAATTGTGATGGGGAAGCCTGCAGAGTTTGTGGCGTCTCCTGGGACATATGATCAAAAGCATATTGATAGAATTGGAACACTGAAAAACTGTGTTGCTTATGGGCCTGGTATACTTGAGCTAGCGCATAAACCTGATGAGTACGTGGGTGTGGAAGACATGATGGACAGTGTGCAAGTTATGGCTCGCTGTCTTGCAGATATTCTGCTGGAGAAATGATTACTAAATGGGAGAAAACTAATGCATAAATTATTGTTATCAGTCACCGTAAGTACTTTTGCGCTAATAGCTGGTGGTACCTCTGCTCAGACAGATATAACCGTTGCCATTCAGTTGGAGCCACCAAACCTTGATCCTACAGGTGGCGCCGCTCAAGCAATTGACAGTGTTTTATATTCAAACGTTTTCGAAGGTCTTACCCGCTTTGATGGCGATGGTGCAGTTGTGCCGGGTCTTGCTAAAGACTGGGATATTTCTGGCGATGGGACAGTCTATACTTTTAATTTGAACAGTGGAGTGGCGTTTCATGACGGAACTTCTATGGATGCTGAGGATGTAAAGTTCAGCCTAGACCGTGCGCGTTCTGAAGATAGTACTAACGCTCAAAAAGGTCTTTTTGCCGGTATTACTGATGTCACAGTTATTGATCCCATGATTATACAAGTCACACTTGATCAACCAAACGGAAGCTTTTTGTTTAATATGGCTTGGGGAGACGCTGTTATTGTTGCGGCTGAAAGTATAGAAAATATTGCGTCCAATCCAATTGGAACTGGAGCCTTTGAATTTAGTGATTGGGTTCAAGGTGATCGGTTGGAGCTGGTGCGAAATGATAATTATTGGGGAACACCGGCCGTTTTGGAAACTGCGACCTTCCGGTTTATTTCAGACCCAACAGCTGCCTTTGCTGCGGTTATGGCGGAAGATGTAGATGTTTTTGTTGGCTTTCCAGCACCAGAAAATTTACCACAATTTGAGGCTGATTCACGCTTTCAAGTGCTTGTTGGCAACACAGAAGGCGAAACTATTCTGTCGACAAACAATAAAATGCCACCATTTGATAACCTATTGGTACGCAAAGCTGTTGCTCATGCAATCGACCGACAGGCCATTATCGATGGTGCGATGTTTGGGTATGGCACACCGATTGGAACGCACTTTGCACCACACAACCCAGATTATGTAGATTTGCTTGCAAATTCACCGTACGATCCAGTGAAAGCGAAAGCTTTCTTAGCCGAAGCTGGCTTTCCTGATGGATTTACCACAACGCTAAAGTTACCGCCTCCTTCATATGCGCGCCGCGGTGGGGAAATAATTGCAAGCCAATTACGGCAAATTGGTATTAATGCGGAAATAAGTAACCTGGAATGGTCTCAGTGGCTAGAAGAAGTCTTTAAGGCTAAAGACTTTGGCCTATCCATCGTTAGTCACACTGAGCCTATGGATATTGGTATTTATGCGAACCCAGAATATTACTTCCAGTATGACAATACTGATTTTCAAGCACTGATGGTTGAGCTCAACGCGACTGCTGATCCAGCTGGGCGAACAGCACTATTGGCTAAAGCGCAAAAAATAATATCAGAAGATTACGTAAATGGTTATTTGTTTGAACTCGCAGTTGCGACTGTTGCTAAAGCCGGAGTTCGCGGCCTTTGGGTTAACCAGCCGACAGCTGCAGTTGACCTGACCGTCGTCAGCTGGGCTGATTAAAATAGTAGCCTCGGCCGCCTATAGGCCGCCGAGGCTAATTATATCGTTTAAGAAAATAGCAGAAGATCAATTTTGATTTAGAAAATTAAAACATTCATAAAACTTTATGATATTTAACCCAAAACATAATGATATGATCGTCGTAAAGAACTGGCCTATTTTTTACGATCCAAGAAATAGTAAAATATTCTTTTGAGTTGAAATATGTTTTTCGCATTTAAGTATAAGACTTTATGGAGATATCTGAGGTGATCCGTTACACTGTTGCTCGTTTGACCTCATTGATCATTAGTCTCATTGTAGCGTCTTTAGTTATCTTTTCGGTCATCGAAGTAATTCCGGGCGACCCTGCTTCTTTTATGTTAGGCATAAACGCCCGTGAAGATACTTTGGCTGCTTTACGTAGTGAAATGGGCCTCGATAAACCGCTGGCAATTAGATATTTTGACTGGGTGATTGGCATGTTGCAAGGAGATTTTGGGAACTCATGGACTTACAAAACCCCTGTGTTTGAGCTTGTAGCTGATCGTATTTGGGTTTCCCTCCCACTGGCTATTTATGCATTAATTCTTTCTACATTGATAGCATTTCCGGCAGGTATTTTAGCCGCCAGCCGTCGGGGAGGTGTGAGTGATGTTACAATAATGGGAGCAACACAGATGGGCGTTGCTATTCCTAATTTTTGGTTTGCTATGATAATGGTGTTGATCTTTGCTATAAATCTAAGATGGTTTTCAGCTGGGGGATTTCCAGGATGGAGTGATCCTATACAAGGTTTAAAATCGCTAACGCTTCCAGCCATTTCATTAGCATTGCCTCAGGCCGCTATTTTGGCTCGTATAATGCGATCATCTTTGCTTGATATGCTTTCAGAAGACTTTATCCGTACCGCTCGTGCCAAAGGGCTGTCGCGCCGCCAAGCACTTTGGCGTCACGCCGTTCGCAATGCTTTGATCCCGGTTATAACGATTATTGGGTTACAGTTTTCATTTTTGCTCGCAGGTGGCATTATAATTGAGCAAATTTTCTTTTTACCGGGGTTGGGCAGACTAATTTTTCAAGCGATCTCTGCGCGTGATCTAATCGTTGTGGAAAGTGTGGTGATGTTGCTGGTGTTCACGGTGATCATAGTTAATTTTGCGGTAGATATCACTTATGCTATTGTTGACCCAAGATTGCGTAGAAAATCATGAGCCGTGGATTGATCATAGGTGCGTTTCTTACGTTGATTTTTGCGTCTTTAGCTTGTGTTTCTTTGCTGTGGATCCCGTATGATATCGAAACATTCCAAATTCCAAATAAGCTGAAAAGGCCTAACTGGGATAATTGGCTGGGTACCGACCACTTTGGCCGCGATATTTTATCTATGGTCATGATGGGCGCGCGGACATCAATTGCTGTGGCGTTACTCGCTGTGGGTATAGGTATGGTGATTGGTGTGCCTCTGGGATTGTTTTCTGCGGCAAGGCGAGGGTCCTTTCTTGACGAGTTTATTATGCGGGGAAACGATCTTATATTTGCGTTTCCTTCATTGGTAATTGCGATTTTGATCACCGCAGTTTTTGGGGCGTCTGCGGTGAATGCTATCGTTGCGATTGGCATATTCAATATTCCAGTTTTTGCACGCCTTACGCGCGCTGCAGCCTTGCCTCTTTGGGAGCGTGATTTCGTGTTATCTGCGCGCGTATGTGGAAAATCAGAGATGCGTATTTCAGTAGAACATATTTTTCCAAACATAATGAATTTGATGATTGTTCAAGGCACTATTCAATTTAGCCTTGGGATATTAGCGGAGGCTTCGCTGTCCTATATTGGTTTGGGCGCTCAACCCCCAACTGCAAGCTGGGGCCGTATGCTTGCTGATGCGCAAACATTAGTGAGCATTGCGCCACACGTGGCGCTAGTCCCGGGGTTCGCTATTTTGCTGATGGTGCTTGGATTAAATTTAATGGGGGACGGTCTTCGTGATCTTTTTGACCCTCGAATTAAGAAGGACCGAGCATGAACCTTCTGAGCATTGAACATCTCTCGCTTTCAATTGGCGACACTAAAATTCTTCACGATGTCTCCATTGAAATGCGTCCAGGGGAAATTGTGGCCATCACTGGTGAGAGCGGATCAGGGAAGTCTATGACCGCTCTGGCCGTAATGGGGCTTTTGCCGCGTGGGTCGGTGGCTGATGGTCTTATTTTGTTAGAGAATACTAATATTTTAGGCACCTCAGAGAGTGACCTTTGCAGCATGCGTGGTTGTTCGATGGGAATGGTCTTTCAAGAACCTATGACCGCGTTAAACCCGGTTCAGACTATTGGCGATCAGGTTGCAGAAACTATCACCATTCATAAAAAAGCCTCGAAGCATAATGCTAATATACAGGCTAGAGCTATGTTGCGCCGTGTTGGTCTGAAAGTTGACCCATCTCGTTATCCGCATGAGTTGTCTGGTGGTCAGAGACAACGAGTTGTAATCGCTATGGCAATTGCATTGCGGCCAAAGCTATTGATCGCAGATGAACCAACAACTGCGCTAGATGTGACCACGCAAGCAACCATTCTTAAGCTTTTAAAAGATTTGGTGACTGAATTTGATATGGGACTCTTGATTATTACACATGATTTGGCCGTTGTCGCTGACATTGCCGATAAGATTGTAGTCATGCAAAAGGGGCATGTCGTTGAGGCGGCAGCAACTTACGATCTTCTACATAATATGCGCCACCCGTACACAAAATCTTTATTTAATGCTTCGAATCATAAGGTTATCTTGCCAGAGTACAGACCATCGTCGCCTTTTTTGTCCGTTGAATCTGTGACCCGAAAGTATAATCTACCGCGGGTCAAAGTCTTTGGATTACGCTCAACTTTTCAGGCTTTGAATGGAGTTAGTTTTACCATATCTCATGGAGAACGGGTTGGATTGGTAGGTGAAAGTGGTTGTGGAAAATCAACTTTGACCCGCGCTATATTGGGACTTGAAGAAGTTCAGGAGGGTCAGATACTGCTTGATGGGCAGGCTGTCTTCACAAAAAAAGTTGTTAATTTGTCAGTTCGTCGTAAGATGCAGGTGGTGTTTCAAGATCCCTACAGCTCGTTTAACCCTCGACACCGGGTAGATAGATTGATTGCTGAACCGCTTCATGTTTTGAACAATAAAATTATGGGGAAAGATAGAGAACGAGCCGTCGCGAAGGCGTTGGAAGATGTAGGAATGAGGCCCGAGGATTCAAGCAAATTCATTCACGAATTCTCGGGAGGTCAACGTCAACGTATAGCAATAGCGCGCGCTTTGATTATCGAGCCTGAACTGATCGTTTTTGATGAAGCTGTATCTGCACTTGATGTTTCAATACGCGCGCAAGTTTTAGATTTGATTGCCGGTTTATGCCAAAAACGGCAATTGGCTTATTTGTTTATAAGTCATGATCTTTCAGTTGTAAGCACGATTACTGATCGAGTGATCGTTATGCAGTCCGGTAAGATTGTCGAGCAAGGTGACACTCACCAAGTATTTTCTAATCCCCAACATTCTTACACGCAAAGGTTAATTGCCTCTGCGCCTAAACTTCCGGAGATTGCATAATATGTTGAAGTCATTCAATATTCCAAGAGCTCATAACTTACTTGGTGGAAAGTGGGTTGCGGCTGATGCTGAAATTGATGTGATCAACCCATCTACAAATAAGGTTATTTTTAGTATAGCACGGGGCCGTGCCGCTGATATTGATGCTGCGGTTAAGGCAGCACAAACGTCTTTAGATGGAGACTGGGGCGCAATGACCGCACTTGAGAGGGGGCGTATCCTTATGAAAGTGGGTGCTGCAGTTCTCAGACACATAGAAGATCTTGCGAGAATTGAAGCAATGGATGTTGGAAAACCTTTGTCTCAAGCGCGCTCAGATGCGGTGGCGTTAGCACGATACATGGAGTTTTATGGCGGTGCGGCGGATAAAATCACAGGTGAAACGATTCCGTATTTGGACGGATACACAGTCTATACACTGCGGGAACCACACGGTGTGACGGGTCATATTGTTCCATGGAATTATCCAATGCAAATTGTTGGCCGATCTGTGGGGGCGGCTCTGGCCATGGGAAACGCATGTGTTTTAAAGCCTGCAGAGGAGGCTTGCCTTACGGCCTTGGCTTTTGCTGCTATTGCACAAGAAGCGGGCCTGCCAGTCGGTGCATTAAATGTAGTGACAGGGTTAGGCGTGGAGGCAGGGGCTGCGCTTTCTTCTCACCCAGGCATTAAACATATTTCCTTCACGGGTTCGGTTGGCACGGGCCAGATGATTCAAGCAGCGGCAGCCAAAAACGTTATTCCTGTGACACTTGAACTTGGAGGTAAGTCACCTCAATTGGTTTTTGAGGATGCCGATTTGGATAGGGCATTGCCTTTTTTAGTGAATGCTGGAATTCAAAATGCAGGTCAAACATGTTCTGCTTCTAGTCGGATCCTCGTTCAGAAAGCTGTTTATCATAAAGTTTGCGCGCAAATGTCAGAGGCTTATTCCAAACTTAATGTTGGCGCAGCTATTGATGATTTGTCGGTTGGCCCATTAATTTCTGCGCGACAAAAACAGATAGTGACTGATTTTATTCATAGAGGTTCTGATCTTAAAATTGCGGCCCAAGGCAACATTGTGTCTGAGCAAGACGGTTTTTATGTGCGTCCAACTCTATTCAAAGATGTTCCTTGGTCCCATCCTTTAGCGCATGATGAGATTTTTGGGCCCGTACAGGTAATAATTCCATTTGAGACGGAGGCTGAAGCGGTTAAGATTGCCAATAGTACTGATTATGGGTTGGTGGCTTCAATCTGGACAAAAGACGGAGGGCGACAAATGCGGTTAGCAAAAAAGTTAAAATCTGGCCAAGTATTTATTAATAATTATGGTGCTGGTGGTGGAGTGGAATTGCCCTTCGGTGGTGTGGGCAAGTCGGGGCATGGGCGTGAAAAAGGTTTTGAAGCGCTTTATGGGTTTTCATCACTAAAAACAGTAGCAGCATGGCATGGATGATTTTATGAGACTTAAAGGAAAAACTGCAATTGTGACAGGTGGAGCATCTGGGTTTGGAGCGGGTATTGCTAAAAAGTTTGCGGAAGAGGGTGCGAAAGTTATGGTTGCTGACCTAAATTTTAGTGCGGCAGAAGAGATTGCAAATGAAATTGGCGGTATTGCTCAACTTTGCAACGTGTCCGATCCGAGCAGTATTTCGGATATGCGCGAGGTGGTTTTACGTGCATACGGGCATTTAGATATTTTAGTGAATAATGCTGGTACGACGCACTTACCTCTTGAGTTAGAAGACGTGACGATGGCTGATTTTGAGAAGGTATATAATGTCAATATTAAATCAGTTTATCTGACAGCAAAGGCGTTCGTTCCGCATTTTAAATCACGTAAATCTGGCGTGATCTTGAATGTTGCTTCAACGGGAGGCGTTTCTCCAAGACCACGTTTGACGTGGTATAATGCATCAAAAGGTTGGTTAATTACTGCTACGAAAGGTATGGCGGTTGAACTCGCGTCTTCTGGCATTCGGGTAAATGCAATCAATCCAGTTGCAGGTGAGACCCCACTTTTGAAATCATTTATGGGTGAAGATACTCCGGAAATTCGGGCTAAGTTTCTTTCGACGATCCCTATCGGTCGGTTTTCAACGCCTGAAGATATGGGCAATGCTGCCTGCTTTCTGTGTTCGGATGAAGCTACCATGATAACTGGTGTTGCAATGGAGGTGGACGGTGGACGGTGTATCTAAACCGGGTCTAAGGAATTTAATCACTGATGTTCCTGGTCTCAAAGTCGGAAACTCTCATGATGATTTTATTAAGTCTGGCAGTACTGTTTTGGTTGGAGATGATCCATTCACAGCTAGTGTGCATGTAATGGGAGGAGCGCCTGGGACAAGAGAGACTGATTTATTAGCACCGGACAAAACTATTGATCAAATAGATGCTCTCGTGCTGTCAGGTGGATCTGCCTTTGGCCTTGATGCATGTTCGGGTGTTATGGATGGTTTGAGTCGGATGGGGCGTGGTTTTCCTGTAGGTCTAATGCGGATCCCGATCGTTCCGGGTGCTATTATTTTTGATCTAATTAATGGTGGAAATAAGGCGTGGGATAAAAACCCGTACCATGAACTTGGGCGTAAAGCGCTTAGTAACGCGTCGCATGATTTTTCTATTGGGACGGCGGGTGCCGGTACCGGGGCTTTAGCTGCAATGCAAAAAGGAGGATTAGGATCTGCATCTGTGGTTTTGGCCAATGGTTATACAATAGGTGCTTTAGTTGTAGCTAATCCAATTGGTAGTGTTACTTGTAAAAACGGCAAACATTTTTGGGCTGCACCTTTTGAAGTGAACGGAGAGTTTGGTGGTATGGGTGTTAGCAACGACCCTACAAAACTCGAACAGGCACGAAGTCCAAAAGAAAATGCAATGAAGGTTTTTGGAACTGAAATGTCTAATACAACCATAGCGATCATCGCTACTGATGCACCATTGAGCAAACCTCAATGCCATCGTTTGGCAGTCACAGCTCATGATGGGATGGCACGCGCAATTGTACCATCTCACACTCCACTGGATGGTGATCTAATTTTTGGTGTTTCTACCAGCAAAGGTATTGTTGAATTTGAGATATTTCGTGATTTAGGCGCGGCTGCAGCTGTTTGCCTAAGTCGTGCAATTGCTCGGGGAGTTTATGAAGCCACACCACAAGAAAATGATATTTTACCAACCTATAAATCTTCTCAAGCCAATATTTAGCAGTTTACAGTCGTATTAAACTTAAGCCCTATTCCACGGACACATTCCGACGCCGCCTCATATCCGTACTAGTTAAACGTCCTAGCTACTGGGGTCTGCGGAATATTTTGTAAGTTTCTAATTTGAGAATGTTGGAGGAGTTCACTAGGTTTCTACATTGCCATATATGAAAAAAATACTGGTTTTGCGCACTGGAAACAGGGTGGCTTTTTAAATAACCAAAAACATGTTTAAACTTTAACAAATTATAGGCACTCTAAGTTCATGAATAAATATATTTATATTGCAGGCCCATTATTTAACGCTCATGAAAGAAGCTACCTCGAACTAATAGCTATCGAACTAGAGGATAATGGCTATAAATGTTTTCTTCCGCATAGAGATCAGTCAGGAATAGATGAAACTGAACTAAACGGTTCTGAAATGAGTCCAGAAACAAAAGAAAAGATATTTAGAAATGATTTAAATGCGTTAAAAAGGGCTGACTTAACTGTTGCTTTGATAACTGGCCAGGATATAGACTCTGGAACTTCGGCTGAAATCGGATTCACTTTTGCAAATGGAAAACCAATTATTGCAATTACTGCGTCGGAGAGACGGTACAGAAATTTATTTGTG
>JAPKEA010000032.1 GCA_028822275.1 Planktomarina sp.
TCAATTTTTTTATTTCTCGCAATTGTAAAAATCCAGGTGCTTACGCCAGCTCTACTAGGATCAAACAGATGGGCCTTGTGCCACAAAGTCGCCATTACTTCTTGGGTACATTCTTCAGCTAGTCCGGGATTAGCACCAGACTTGATTAAAAATGCCTTAACGCGCGGCGCAAAATAAGAAAAAAGTTCAGCAAATGCCTGTTGATCCTGATTTGCTTGAATCCGACGAAGGTGATCTACCCATTTAATTTTAGGTGTTAAATTTTCCAAATCTAAAGGAGACACTTTCTGTTTGCCGGGAGCCGAAGCTTTAATCGTACCATAGTTCACCTGATAACCAGATGCACCTGAAACTTGAAACATTTCTAATCCGTCAAACATAATGCTATTACGTCTTAAACTACAAAGCGGATCACAAATTTTTTTTAATCCAATTTACATCGGGTTGCGTAATAACTTTGTGATTATAATAGGAAGAGCTCAATGCCGTTTGAAAACATCCAATCAGGTTCTAAGCGCATTGCAGTTATTGGGGGTGGAATCTCTGGGATGGGGGCAGCTTACGAATTGCGCCATTCTCACGAGGTTGTTCTGTTTGAGGCGGAGCCACTGCTAGGTGGTCACGCACGCTCAGTCATGGCTGGAAAAAAGGGGGACATGGCCGTAGACACTGGCTTCTTAGTTTTTAACAATCAAAATTACCCACACTTGGTACGTTTGTTTGAGGAGCTAGATGTTCCAACTATCCCATCTGATATGAGCTTTGGAGCATCAATCAATGGTGGATGGCTTGAATACGGTGTTTTAGCGCCTTCCGCCATATTTGCCCAAAAGTTAAATCTGCTGCGTCCAAAATTTTACATGATGCTGCGTGATATTTTGCGTTTCAATAAACGTGCCAAAGGGACGCAAATTAGTTCCACTATTACAATCGGGGAATTGATAGATAATTGGAGGCTTGGAGATTGGTTCCGAGACTACTATTTAACCCCATTCACCGGTGCTATCTGGTCCACTCCAATAGATAAAATACTAGACTTTCCAGCACAGTCCATGATCACTTTTATGAAAAACCATGCATTACTTGGAGCTTCCGGGCAACATGAATGGCGCACAGTAAAAGGAGGCTCAATAGAGTATGTGAGCCGCCTAAAGAAAGAATTAATTAGAGCAGGTGTAGACGTACGATTGGCGACCCCTGTAACCGCTGTTTTTCGGCAACCCGGCCAAGTAGAGGTCATATCGAAAGGATTTGGCCCAGAAGTTTTTGATGAGGTCATTTTTGCGACTCACTCAGATATTTCACTCAGCATTCTCTCTGATGCCACTCCAATTGAGCGTGCCGCGCTTGAGGCTGTTAGGTATCAGTCCAACGAGATGGTGCTTCATGCTGACACGACAATTATGCCAAAGCGCAAAGCGGCTTGGGCTTCTTGGGTTTATACAGAAGATAAGGATCGTAAATCTGACCGAATTGATCTCACTTATTGGGTTAATAGGCTGCAAAGCCTGCCTGAAGACGATCCTTGCTTTGTAACACTGAACACACAACGCAATATCGATGAAAAGCTTATTTACGATAGGTGCACTTTCCAACATCCTGTATTTGATGCATCCGCCATGCTTGCTCAGAACGTGATCAAAGAATTCAATGGGAGCTACGGGACATGGTTTTGTGGGGCTTGGATGCGCAACGGTTTTCATGAAGATGGTTTGGCCACCGGAATTGAGGCCGCCCGCCAACTTATAGAGCGAGATAATGCCCTCTTAGGAGTGCAGGTGGCGGCTGAATGAATGTAATGGACCATATCCAAGCTCATACATATCATGGCCGAAAAGGTGCTGTCGAAAATGCATTTAGATATTCTATTGACTATGTTCTGCTTGACCCAAAGTCTAAATTGCGATCTGCAAAACTGTTCTCACGCAACCGGTTCAACCTTTTTGGAATATACGATAAAGATCATGGTGGCGCCGTAACGGCGGGGAGGGGCACCGCTTGGGTAGAGAATATTTTACAGGCTGGCGGCCTTCCCGGAGCATCAAAAATTTTGCTTTTAGCGCAACCGCGTATTTTAGGACACGTTTTCAATCCGGTGAGCTTTTGGTTATGTTATGACGACCGCCAAGATTTAAGAGTTGTTATAGCTGAAGTTAGTAACACGTTCGGTCAAAGGCATAGCTATCTGTGTCACCGAGACGATCTAGGTGTAATAACAGCGCAAGATAAAATTAGTGCTGAAAAAATATTTCACGTCTCACCATTTCAGCCTGTCATGGGAAGCTATAAGTTTTGCTTCGATATTTGTCCTAATAAAATAGAAATTACGATTGATTACACTCGCGAGGGTGGGGGGCTCATCGCGACTTTGGTAGGTAAGCGAATGCCTTTGACAAACATTTCTATGATCAAAGCTTGCATACGACGTCCGTTTGGATCGCGACGGGTTTTAGCGTTAATTCATTGGCAGGCTGTTAAGCTCTGGTGGCGGAAAGCCACATTTAGACCCTGCCCAGATGCCCCAAAACAAGATATCAGTAGATGAGTACTGTTCTGCCCCCTTCACTCCCAGCGTTTGCGCTGTTTGGTGGCATGCTTTCTGTAGCGGGGCTGCCGATATATATTTTTGCACCAACGTTTTATGCGGAAAATTATGGAGTAGGCCTTACAGCAATGGCGGCAGTTTTGTTTTGGTTGCGATTAATAGATGCGGTACAAGATCCAATTTTTGGATGGCTGGCAGAGCGGTTTGACAAAAACCGTTCTGGTTGGGTGTCATTGGGTGTCCTAGTGCTAATACTCTCCATGATGCTTTTGTTTGCTGTCCCGCCAAGATTTACGCCGCTGGTATGGTTTGCCATTTGTATGACGACGCTCTTCAGCTCTTTTAGCTTTCTGACAATCAATTTTTACGCGCAGGGTATAGCTGCAGCTTCGTCCCTCAGCGGGGGACATATGCAAATGGCAGCTTGGCGAGAAACTGGAGCGCTCATTGGGATCTGTTTAGCCGCAATAGCACCAGGCGCCATTGCTGTCTGGTTTGCTAAGCCAATGATAGGCTTCGTTATAGGTTTTGCTGGTATTGGGCTTCTCGCCACTTGGACTATGCGTAACCAATGGTCGGCTTTTACTGAGCGACAGCCGTCTAACTTTAATGTGATTTGGAAAGATAGAAATGCTCGCAGATTACTTGTGCTGGCCTTTGTGAATGCACTGCCTGTAGCAGTTTCGTCCTCTCTATTTCTGTTTTTTGTGGCCCACCGATTGCAGGCAGGTTCCTGGGCAGGCCCACTTTTAGTTTTATTCTTTTTGTCTGCAGCGCTGTCAGCACCCTTTTGGGCTGGAGCAGCACGTCGCTTTGGAACTCGACGAGTATTGTTGATCGCAATGATAAACGCTGTGATGATTTTTGGGTTCTGTAGTTTCTTGGGGGCAGGAGACGTGATGTTTTTTGCGGCCGTTTGTATCTTTTCAGGTGCCAGCATCGGGGCGGACTTAACACTGATGCCGGCTGCCTTTGCTGAAAGGTTGGCTTTTATTGCGCCTAACGGTGGGCAAGGGTTTGGGCTGTGGTCACTCATGAACAAGATGACTTTGGCCCTTGCCGCTATAGTTCTGTTTCCTATTTTAGAACTTGCGGGCTTTGACGCCACCGCGTCTGAACAAACGACGGAGGCGCTTGATACGCTCATGATACTTTATGCGGTATGTCCACTAATTTTAAAATTGGTTTCGATTGTTCTATTAATCAAAACCCCATTGCAGGATGATCAGATATGACTTTGACGTTTTTTGGAATTTTAATTGCTATCATCCTGGCTGTAACTGTAAGCCGCAGGTTTGGTTTTCGATCTCAAAAACCTGAGCATTATAAAGCAGGTACGCCAGTGTTTGATATTAGGCAGCATTTGAAGGGAGCTCTACTGTGCGAGGGCGTTATATATGGCCCTTTTGGTCGTGTAACTTCTCGGTTTGTTGCAAAAATGCAGGCTGATTGGAGTGGAAACGTGGGCCGCATGACGGAAGAATTTAAATATGACAGTGGCAACATTCAGCACCGAGAGTGGACTTTAAGTGTTGAAAATGATGGTACCATCCGAGCGGTTGCTCCAGACTTGATTGGAACGGGTCAGGGTTATCAATCTGGCAGTGCGGTGTGTTTGAACTACACCATAGAGCTAACGAAAGATGCAGGAGGGCACGCGCTAAACGTCGTTGATTGGATGTATTTGATGGAAAACGGCGTAATAATAAATAGGAGCCAATTTCGGAAGTTTGGTATCAAGGTGGCTGAGCTTGTTGCCACGATGCGCCCTAATGTGATTAATCAGATTGCTTCTGAATGAACTTTGAGGGCAAGAAATATTGGCTGGTGGGGGCTAGTGAGGGACTGGGAAGGGCGTTGGCTCTTAGAATGAGCCAAGCCGGTGCCGAGCTAATTTTATCTGCCCGCAATTCCCAGAGGCTCGTGGAGTTGAGCGCAGATTTGCCGGGACCATCTCAGGTTTTGACGATGGATATTGCCGACACAGACAGTGTGGCGCGTGCTGGTCCTAAGCTGCGTGATATTGATGGCGTAGTTTTCCTTGCGGGTGTCTACTGGCCTATGCCTGCGACAGACTGGAACGGTGCTGACGCACTCGCTATGGCCAATATTAATTTCACTGGAGCGTTTCGTGTACTTGATCAAGTCATGGAGCAATTTCTGGCCGTTGATAAAGGCCATATTGTGATTACAGGCAGTCTGTCTGGTTTTCGAGGACTCCCACGGTCCATCGGATACAGCGCTTCTAAAGCTGGAGTTATGGCGCTTGCAGAAAGCCTCTATGCAGATTTGCGTACAACCGGAATCAGGGTGCAAATAGCTAATCCGGGTTTTATCAAAACCCGTTTGACTGAAAAAAATTCATTTAATATGCCTTTTATTATGTCGGCAGATGAAGCGGCTGACCACATGATGCGACACATGAGATCCACAAGGTTCAAATGTAGTTTTCCAACTATGTTCTCATGGTTGTTTCGATTCAGCCAGTTTCTACCTGATTGGTTATATTACCGGATTTTTAGTTAGTTTAATCCTGAGACGTAAGAATCGAAGATCATGCGAGCTTTGCCCCATACTCCGTTCTCAATATCGTCTAATTTCAATAAGCTTGGCAACAATTGTGCGGCAAAATCTTCAGAGCTTTCGCGTGGTAAGATAGATGGTAAATTATCAATTGCAGTAACATCCAAAATTGGGTCTGAATGGACTCGTAGCGCTGGGACCGACCAAGACGTTGATCTATCATAAATTTTTATGGGCGAATAATCACTGTCTGGATCACAGGCAATATCGCCGATAACAGTAAGAGTGCGCTGAACTGTCTTCGCGTCTGCTCCCACAAAGACTGGCGTGTTATGATTTGCTAAAATACAATTCAGAAAAATATCATGCTCTAAAATCTCAGGAAAAGGCCCGCCATGGGCGGTTTCTGCCATATCCCAACTGGTGACTGATGATCCAAGGTCGTTACAGAGATCGCGCGCGCCGGATCCAACACGTCCATTGGCACCAATGATAATAACGCGTGGATTAGCGCCTTTAAGCTCCATACTTACGTTGGATTTAAGCGCTTGTGCATCTGCAAAAGCCGATATCGACGAACATAAAGAGCGCGCCTCGGCGGATGCCCAACATTTTAGGGCAACGGCCGCTCCTGCATATCCAGCCCAGTACCCAAAGGCGGCTACGCGTTTGTTTTTAATATCAGTCAAATATTCTAAATCATAAAGGGTGCCTCCACCTGCTAAAAACCTTTTTAATAAGCTCAAACCGTTTGGTTGTGATTTATATGCGTGCCCAAACATAATATGGCGGTGCGGTAGTGGGCTGGCATCGTCTGGGAGCTCCTTTAAACCCATTATCACAGCGTCATGCGGCGCGCTGGGCCAGCTTCCCATCGGTGCAGTGTCGACTGTTGGATATTCGGTGAGAGGAATCGCTCGGGCTGGATCGTGCTCAATAGTAATTCTATAACCCGCCTCTATCAGGGCTTTTACACCTGCTGGGCTTACGCCAACACGGCCTTCGTTTGGACGTTGTTCGCCGCGAATCCAAATATGTGTCATAGAAGGCCTCGTGCGCGGACAGATGCAACGGAGGGTCTCGTCGCAAATTCACGTTCGAATCTGGCAAGTTTAGGGTAGTTTTTTATCTCTACTTCATCACCTTTTAGCCATTGTGCGATAGTGAACAGATGCGCATCTGCAATAGTTATTTTGGAGCCAAAAATATAAGGCTCACTAATTATTTCCTCCAAATACGCACAGCTTTTGGCCATTGTTTCAGGGACCTTTATGGCCATATTCTCAACAGCAACTGGATCGTCTGCCCAACGTGCTCCACGCATTTTATGTGCATGGTTTACGTGCATCGTAGACGCTAAATAATGGATAATTTCACGCACTCGAGCTGCTGAATAGGCGGCCTGTGGTATAAAGTCAGGCGCGATATACTCCAAGATAGCGCCAGTTTCAGTGAGCAAGCCATGCGGTGTTTTGAGTGCAGGTACTCGGCCCTTTGGGTTAATGTTGAGATAGGATTTTTTTGTTTGGTCAGCCTGAGAGAAATCTAAGACTTCAAGTTTATATTCAGTTTCTGTTTCTTCAAGCATAATTGCAGAAGCAACAGAAACTGAGCCTTTAGATGCAAAAAGCGTTAACATAATCAATCCCTAAATTGTGGTTCGCGCATGCAAGCGATCAGCCATATCCAAATGTGGTGTCCCATTGTAGCTCACCAAATGGGTTTCATCGTCACAAACCTGAAACCGGTGCATTGACGAATTAACTATTGGTAGCATTACACGCGCAAAACCGTCTGGTCCTAGGGTGAGATGCTGCACAATCGCCATGCCAATGACGCCGCCAGATGTCACAACTAAGCTACGGCCACCTAAAGCTTTCAACTCACGCATTACGTCAACAAAGCGCTGGGCGAAGGCTATGTAGCTTTCATGTGCCGAGTCTAATTTTCCATGGTGCCATGCATTAAATACCTGAGGCAGATGTGTGGCAAATTCAGCGGGTGATTCTGGAACTGGTGTGCCTGTGTGGAGGCGGAACTCTTCGGCCAAATCGAAATATCGCATTTCATTGACCCGTGGATCTATCTGAACGTCATACGGCAAATTTAATCCCGTTGCAGTTTCTTGATGACGGCGTAAGCTGCCGCAGATGATACGATCAAATGTATCTCCATTATTCCTCAGGTATTCACCCAACCACTTGGCCTGTTGGTGACCTGTTTTGGAAAGCATGTCATAGCTTCTCTCATTCCTTGCGCCCGTGTTTGCTTGTCCATGGCGTACTAAAGTGATGTCGTTTATTATCATGAGTTTTTAGTAACTCGTTTCGAAAGTTTTGCCAATCGGAGCAATTGGAGTAAATAGGAAACATTGCTTGGCGCAAATACGAGCAGGTCTGTCGTGTTAGACCTGTATCAAAGAAATCTCGCATGTATTACAATAAGATAAATTTTGCAGGAGTTTCTCTATGTCTGACCATATTAGTTTCACGCTTGATGGCGTCAAAGTTGAAGCCCAAGCTGGCCAGACCATTTGGGAAGTAACCAAAGGGCAAGGGTTTATTATTCCGCATTTGTGCCACCGTGATGAACCAGGGTACCGCTCTGATGGGAACTGTCGAGCTTGTATGGTTGAAGTAGAGGGTGAGCGCACTTTGGCGGCCTCCTGCATCCGCCCAATTGCCGAAGGAATGGTCGTACACACGCAATCTGAGCGAGCTGATCGGGCACGTAAAATGATGATGGAGATGTTAGTCGCAGATCAGCCCGAGCCGGAAGTGGCTCATGATAAATCTAGCCATCTTTGGGGAATGGCTGAAGCTCAAGGTGTGATGGAGAGCCGGTTTCCAAAAATAGAGGAGGGGCGTATCCCTTTGCTTGACGATAGCCATGTTGCGATGAGTGTTAACTTGGACGCCTGTATCCAGTGTGGTCTTTGTGTGCGTGCGTGTCGCGAAGTTCAGGTTAATGACGTGATCGGAATGGCTGGACGTGGACATGATTCATATCCCACATTCGATATTGGAGACCCAATGGGCGAAAGCAGCTGCGTCGGCTGTGGGGAATGTGTGCAAGCCTGCCCAACCGGAGCTTTGATGCCAGCAACTGTGACCGATGCGCAGCAAGTGGGCGACAGTAAGGACTTTGACAGTGAAGTCGAAAGTATTTGCCCCTTCTGTGGAGTGGGCTGTCAAGTGAGCTTAAAGGTCAAAGATGGCAAGATCAAATATGTTGACGGTATAAATGGCCCAGCGAATGAGGGGCGTCTTTGCGTAAAAGGTCGTTTTGGATTTGATTACATCCACCACGAACATCGTTTAACAAAACCACTGATCCGCCGGGATGATGCACCTGCAAAAGGTTTGAACGTTGATCCGGGCAATTGGGGCGAAGTTTTCCGTGAAGCTAGTTGGGACGAGGCGCTTGATTTTGCAGCTGGTGGTTTGGCGAAGTTGAAGCAAGCAAAAGGTGGCTCGTCGGTGGCAGGCTTTGGGTCTGCAAAATGTACAAACGAAGAAGCCTATCTGTTCCAAAAGATGATCCGCCAAGGTTTTGGCCATAATAATGTTGATCACTGTACTCGCCTTTGCCACGCGTCCAGTGTTGCCGCATTGATGGAGAACGTGGGTTCTGGCGCGGTTACGGCAACGTTTAACGAGATCAAGAATGCTGATGTGGCGATTGTGATTGGGGCCAACCCAATTGAAAACCACCCAGTTGCCGCAACGTATTTTAAACAGTTCACCAAGCGTGGTGGCAAATTAATAGTTATGGATCCTCGTGGTCAAGCGCTGAAGCGGTTTGCCAGTCATATGCTGCAATTCCGTCCTGGTGCTGACGTAAGCATGTTAAATGCAATAATGCATGTCATTGTTAAAGAAGGTCTTTATGATAAGCAATATATTGAGGCCTACACGGAAAACTGGGAAGCTGAAAAAGAGCATCTCAAGGGCTTCACACCTGAAAAGATGTCTGAGGTCTGTGGCATTGCACCGGAGGTTTTACGCGACGTAGCTCGTACCTTTGCGGGAGCAAAATCGGGAATGATTTTCTGGGGAATGGGCATATCTCAGCATATTCACGGCACCGATAATTCGCGCTGCTTGATTAGCCTTGGCCTGATGACTGGCCAAGTTGGGCGTCCCGGTACAGGTTTGCATCCTTTGCGTGGTCAAAACAATGTTCAAGGTGCATCAGATGCTGGTTTGATCCCGATGTTCCTGCCAGATATGCAAACGGTTACCAGTGATGAGGTGCGGAAAAAATTTGCTGACATTTGGGCTTTGGATGGAGGTGTCAACGAGCCTTTGGATCCGAACAAGGGCCTGACTGTGACTGAAATTATGGATGAAGTCCATGCAGGTTCCATCAATGGGATGTATGTTTTGGGTGAAAATCCTGCAATGTCTGATCCTGACGTAAAGCATGCACGGGATGCGTTGGCAAAACTCGATCACTTGGTAGTGCAGGACATTTTCATCACTGAAACAGCCAATTATGCGGACGTGGTTTTGCCAGCGTCGGCATTTGCTGAGAAAACTGGGACTGTGACGAACACTAACCGCCAAGTACAAATGGGTCGCCCTGCACTCCCACCTCCTGGTGAGGCGCGTGAAGATTGGTGGATCGAAGTTGAATTGGCTAAACGTCTTGGATTGGGTTGGACATATGACCACCCAAGTCAAGTGTTTGCGGAAATGAAGTTAACGATGAATTCGTTTGATAATATTAGCTGGGACCGACTTGAAGATGAAAATGCGGTGACATACCCATCGTTGTCACCAGAAGATCCAGGTCAGCCCATTGTGTTTGGGGATGGTTTCCCACGTGCTGATGGCCGTGCAAAATTTACACCAGCAGATTTGATTGCGCCGGATGATACGCCAGATGATGAATACCCAATGATCCTCACCACTGGTCGTCAATTGGAGCATTGGCATACAGGTTCAATGACCCGTCGCTCTAAAGTGTTGGATGCGGTTGAGCCTGAGGCTAACTGTTCACTTCATCCGTCAACCTTGCGAAAATTGGGCATGGAGCCTGGTGGGCTCGTTCGACTGACCACAAAACGTGGCAGTATCGAAATTATGGCGCGTGAAGACCGAGCTGTATCGCCTGATATGGTGTTTTTGCCCTTTGCGTTTGTAGAAGCCGCAGCAAATGTTTTGACCAACTCTGCGGTTGATCCTTATGGTAAAATTCCAGAATTTAAATTCTCAGCCGTAAAAGTTGAAAAAGTAGAGGTGCCTGCTGTCGCTGCAGAATAAACTCTTTTTTAGTAGCTTTAATCGGTTTTTGTTTTTGAGATGGTTGTTTTTTGCTTGATTAAATATACCCGGTCTTCATATGGCCATGGCGGATTAAGTGGTTTCAGTTAAGGTGGAAAGTGGCGGTGGTTGGCATGACGCGTTTTTCTGTAGATGAGCCTGTTGATTATTTTGTCGACTGTGCAAGCCCGCCCCCGAAAGCGCTTTTGGCTATTCTATTTGATGAACATTCTCACACAGGATTTCATGTAGTTAGGTTCTAAAAAATGGCTCCGAATTATACTAAACATGGGTTTCCAACTTTAGATTAGACACTCTGTTTAAAGTTGATTTAAGGCGTATATTACCCCTGATTTAGCGCTTAAAAACCTAATTTCGCATTTGGTTACGTTTTCATTGACCTTTCCTGATCTTCAGTTTTTAAGGGTGCCTCGGCTATTTTAAGAAAAGCGTCGAATGTCGACAATTGGGAGGGCAATAATTTGACTGCGATTGAATCTGCAGACTTAGTATCTGTTCCAGCGCTTCTTGCGCGTAATGCAAGCAAGTTTGGTGAAAAAGCAGCTTATCGCGAGAAAGAATTTGGCATTTGGCAAAGCTGGAGTTGGGCAGAAGCAGCTCAACAAGTCGAAGACTTGGCGTTAGGACTTTTGACACTAGGGGCAGAGAAGGGTGATCACATTGCGATTGCGGGGCGAAACCGCCCCTATTTTTATTGGTCGATGCTAGCTGCTCAATCTATTGGCGCCATTCCTGTTCCGATCTACCAGGATGCTGTTGGTGACGAGATTTCATACGTTTTGGATCACTGCAATGCCAGGTTCATTGTAGCGGGAGATCAAGAGCAAGTAGATAAAATTCTAGAAATAAAAGATAATCTGAAAAATTTAGACCACATCATTTATCTAGATGCTCGTGGTATGCGTAAATACGACCACGCTATGCTCTCACAGTTTCATGAATTGCAGAAGGTGGGTGTCGCTGCAAAAGCCAGTCTGGCAGCAGACCTAGAATTCCGTAGCAGTTCTTTGGGCTATGATGATACCTGCATTATGTTGTATACGTCTGGAACAACTGGGCGTCCAAAGGGCGTCGTACTGTCTAACCGGAATGTGATTGAGACATCAAAAAACAGTTCGATCTTTGACGGTTTGAAAGCCAGTGATGAGGTTTTGGCGTATCTACCGATGGCTTGGGTTGGTGATTATACTTTCTCGATGGGTCAAGCGCTTTGGACAGGATTTTGTGTGAACTGTCCCGAAAGTCCAGAAACTATGATGACAGATCTACGTGAAATTGGTCCAACCTATTACTTTGCGCCACCCCGTGTCTTTGAAAATCAATTGACCGATGTCATGATTCGTATGGAAGATGCGAGTAAGCTAAAGCGCTGGATGTTCAAAAAAGCTATGGCACATGCTAAAACTGTTGGGCCTGCTTTGTTGAGCGGGCTTTCTGTGGGTCTTATGGATCGCATCAAGTACCTGCTTGGAGACATTTTTATTTATGGTCCCCTCAAAAACACACTTGGCTTTAGTCGCATTCGTGTAGGCTACACTGCTGGTGAAGCTATCGGACCTGAACTTTTTGATTTCTACCGTTCAATTGGGATTAATCTGAAACAGCTTTACGGTCAAACAGAGGCGACAGTTTTTATTACACTGCAGCCGGATGGTGAGGTGCGTGCCGATACCGTTGGCGTTCCTGCTCCAGGGGTTGAAGTTCGAATCTCAGATGATGGAGAAATCCACTATCGTTCGCCTGGTGTTTTTGTTGAGTACTATAACAATCCGGAAAGTACTGCCTCAACTAAAGATGAAGAGGGTTGGGTGGCGACGGGAGACGCTGGATTTTTTGAAGAAGGCACTGGTCATTTACGGATCATTGACCGGGCAAAAGACGTTGGTAAAATGGCCGATGGTAGTTTGTATGCACCGAAGTATGTTGAAAATAAGCTCAAGTTTTATCCAAATATTCTGGAAGCTGTAGTCTTTGGTAGTGGGCGCCAATTTTGCACCGCCTTTATCAACATAGATTTGAATGCGGTGGGTAACTGGGCTGAGCGTAACAATATCGCTTATGGCGGTTATCAAGAATTGTCGCAGCATCCCGAGGTGTTGGACATGATCCAATCACATATTGAGGAAACCAACCTAAGCATCGCGGATGATTCCATGTTGTCTGGTTGCCAAGTGAACCGGTTTCTTGTTCTGCATAAAGAGCTAGATGCGGATGACGGTGAAATGACCCGCACGCGCAAAGTGCGCCGCCGGATAGTGGAAGAGAAATTCTCTGATCTGATTACGGGTCTTTATGATGGCTCTGAGCGTGTGGCGACCGCGACTGAAGTGACCTATGAAGATGGGCGCAAGGGTTCAATTTCAGCGACCTTGGAACTGCGTGATGCGGCCATAGTTGCTGTTCAACGGATGGCAGCGGAATGATCCAGAACTTTTCTTCTGCACTTATCCAAATTTGCCTGGAGTGTCTGATCCATGTTTGACCAACCTGAAAGCTTTGTAACCGCAGATGGCCGAACCATTGGTGGCGTCATGATGGAAATGAAAAATATCACGTTGCGATTTGGCGGCGTTGTGGCAATCAAGGATATCTCTTTTGATATCCGCGAAGGTGAGATTCGCGCGATCATCGGACCAAACGGTGCTGGGAAATCCTCAATGTTGAATGTTATCTCTGGATTCTACAGTCCTCAAGATGGCGAAGTTTGGTATAAGGGCGAACGTCGTCCCTCGATGAAGCCGTTTGAGGTGGCGCGCCAAGGCATTGCACGGACATTTCAAAACATTGCCTTGTTTGAAGGCATGAGTGTTTTGGACAATGTGATGACAGGCCGCTTGAACCACATGAACGCAGGTATAATGAGCCAAGCCTTTTGGTATGGAAAAGCGCAGCGTGAAGAAACAGAAAATCGTGCAGTTGTGGAGCGGGTACTTGATTTTCTTGAAATCCAGCACATCCGAAAAACACCAGTCAGTCGTTTGCCTTATGGCTTGAAAAAGCGGGTTGAATTGGCGAGGGCACTTGCTGCCGACCCAAAGCTGTTGCTTTTAGATGAACCGATGGCGGGCATGAATGTTGAAGAAAAAGAGGATATGAGCCGCTTTATTCTGGATGTGAATGATGAATTTGGTACCACAATTGCTTTGATTGAGCATGACATGAGCGTGGTAATGGATATTTCTGATCGAGTGGTCGTAATGGATTATGGCAAAAAGATTGGTGATGGAACCCCAACGGATGTGCGCAACAACCAAGCTGTGATTGATGCCTATTTGGGGGTCGCTCATGATTAAGTCCAAAAACTTAACGAGGCCGCAACATATGTTGCCAATCCAAAACACCGGCGTGGAGGCTTAAGTTATGTTCCCAGATCAGTTTTTATTTGCTGTTGAAGTTATGCTAAACGGCCTGATGGCTGGGGTGCTTTATGCGCTTGTGGCCTTAGGTTTTGTTTTAATTTTTAAAGCCTCGGGTATTTTTAACTATGCCCAAGGTGTGATGGCGCTGTTTGGGGCGCTCACCCTGGTGGGGATCATGGATGGTCAGGTCCCTTTCGCCCATTTGATCAATGCGATCTTTGGTACGGATGTGCACCACTTTGGTTGGCATGTCCCCGCCTTCCTATCTATTTTACTAGTAATGGTCGTGATGGTTGGACTGGCGTGGTGTGTTCAGCATTTCATATTTAGGCATTTGGTTGGCCAGGAACCAATTATTTTGTTCATGGCGACTATTGGGCTTGCCTATTTCATGGAAGGCTTTGGCGACCTGATGTGGAACTCTGAAATTAAAAAGTTAGATATTGGCATCCCGCAGGGTGGCAGCATGTGGATCGAAGAGGCGACATCCTTCTTGGGTGGCTCTAATTTTTATGGGTTCTTCATCGATAAGTTGGAAATAGTGGCGTCTGTGGTTGCCATCGTACTGGTTATTATATTGGTGGCTTTCGCCCAATATACCAAGCAGGGCAGAGCGATGCGGGCAGTAGCCGATGATCACCAGGCGGCTTTGTCGGTTGGAATTTCTCTTAGTTTTATATGGGTTTTAGTTTGGTCGCTCGCAGGTTTCGTGGCTTTGGTGG
>JAPKEA010000387.1 GCA_028822275.1 Planktomarina sp.
CTTTGTCGTTTTACCACCATTTTATTGCGCCTTCGCGGTGTCTGTATGCGTTGTTTTTTGTTCTTTATCTAGCCGGAGTATTTCTCCAGCCAAGGCAAGATAGGCTAAAGAGCCTTTTGAGTTGCGGTCATATGCCAACGCAGGTAACCCGTGACTCGGCGCTTCCGCTAGCCTTACATTGCGTGGAATACTAATACGATAGACCCTGTCGCCAAAATACTTTCTAAGCTGCGCTGATACTGCATTAGTAAGGCTGCTACGCGGATCATACATAGTTCTTAAAATACCTTGAATCCGTAACTTTGGGTTAATAAGCTTGGCAATTTGCCGAATGGTGTTGTTTAAATCAGACAGTCCCTCTAGGGCATAATATTCGCATTGCATGGGTATTATCACTCCATCACTAGCAACCAGCGCATTCACCGTCATCATATTCAGCGAAGGTGGGCAATCAATTACAATAAAGTCGTAATTACTACCGATTCTATTCAGCGCGTGGCGTAGCCGCGTTTCTCGACCAATTTCCTGCATTAACTCTACTTCTGCCGCCACTAAATCTCTGTTTGCTGGCAATAAATCATAGCCACCCGCTTCAGTCGTCACAATAACCTCTTCTATTGCGTTCTTCTCTGTTAAAACATGATAGACGCTCAGTTGACAGTTTTGTTTATCAACACCAGACCCCATGGTTGCGTTACCTTGAGGGTCAATGTCGACGAGCAACACACGCTGCTTATACGCATAAAGAGAGGCGGCCAAGTTGACGCTTGTTGTCGTTTTGCCAACACCGCCTTTTTGGTTTGCTATCGAAATAATCTTGGCCAAGGTTCTATTTCCCGCTAAATATAATTTATGTTTTTACTATTTTTATCAAATGCCGCTGGCCTTCAACGCCGGGAACATTTATCGAGTTCAACTTTTCGACCTTATAGTTTTTCGGTAGTTCGCTCAACTCTGCTTGTGGTAACTTACCTTTCATCGCTAAAAAATAACCGTTTTGATTGAGAAGATGGTGACAGTTTTCAACCATATCACCTAAGGAGCTAAAGGCTCTACTTAAAACACAATCATAAGTTTGTTTTGGGTGAAAATCCTGCACTCGCTGGTTTACTTCCGAAACATTATCTAACCCTAACTCTAATTTGGTTTGGAATAAAAAACGCGTTTTCTTACCGTTACTGTCAAGCAAGGTAAAGTTTTTGTTTTGGTTCATAATCGCCAGAGGAATACCTGGTAGACCTGGTCCAGTGCCAACATCAATGAAGCGATCACCCTGGAGCTCTACTGAAATTGCCAGGCTATCTAAAAGGTGGAGATTGATCATATCAAATGGATCGCGAATGGCTGTCAAATTGTAAGCTTTATTCCAGCGCTCCAATAGATCTAGATAGTTTAATAGTTGGTTTTTTTGTGTTTCGTTACACGTTAAGTGCAGTAGCCCCAAGCCGAGTTTAAGTTGATCCTGTTTTTGAAGTTTAGACCCACTCATGGAGTTCTTTGAATTCATGATATTGTCTTTTTATTAGGCAGCGCGTTTTTTTAGCTGCACCAGCAGCAGTGAAATGGCGGCGGGTGTGACACCAGCAACGCGAGACGCTCGAGCTAACGTTTCAGGAAGTGCATCGCCAAGCTTTTGCTTTACTTCATTAGATAAACCTTTGACTTTTTCGTAATCAAAATCAGCGGGTATAGCGGTATTTTCATGTCTTTGTAGTCGGTCTATTTCCGCTTGTTGTCGACTGATATACCCTGAGTATTTAGCATCAACCTCTATTTGTTGGGCAATATTGTGATTAGGTTTGTTATCTGGAAATAACTCTCCAATAATCTTGTGGTTTAGTTCTGGCCTTTTTAATAGATCAAACAGAGAGTATTCGTGCGAAATAGGGTGGTCTATGTGTTTAGATAGTTTTTTAGCGCTTTCACTGCCTGGTTGTATCCAGGTGTTTTTCAACCGCTGACTTTCAGTTTCAATAGCGTCCTGCTTTTCACAAAAACTTTTCCATCTGTCGTCAGTGACCAAACCAAGCTCCCGTCCCTTTTCTGTAAGTCTGGCGTCTGCATTATCTTCTCGAAGCAGCAATCGATATTCGGCACGACTGGTAAACATTCGATAGGGTTCATCGGTTCCCATGGTAATTAGGTCATCAACCAACACTCCCATATACGCCGTATTTCGGGTAGGGCACCAACTGTCTTTTTCCTGTACTTTCAATGCTGCGTTGATTCCCGCCAGTAAGCCTTGTGCCGCAGCCTCCTCGTAACCAGTAGTACCATTAATTTGACCGGCAAAAAACAAGCCCGCTATCGACTTTGTCTCTAAGGAATATTTAAGATCTTGAGGGTTGAAGTAGTCATACTCTATGGCATACCCCGGTCTTGTTATGTGCGCTTTTTCAAATCCGACTATAGATCGAACCAACTCCAACTGCACGTCAAACGGTAGGCTGGTTGAAATACCGTTAGGATAAAGCTCGTAGGTATCAAGGCCTTCTGGTTCTATAAAAATTTGGTGTTGGTCTTTGTCAGCAAACCTAACCACCTTGTCTTCAATAGACGGGCAATATCTCGGGCCAACACCGTCAATCACGCCCGTGTATAGAGGCGACCTGTCCATGCCTCCTTTGATTATTGAGTGTGTTGTAGGGTTCGTGTAAGTTATCCAACAACAGGTTTGTTTTGGATGTTGAGCAATATTACCTAGGTAGGACATCACCGGTTCTGGCTTGTCGCCCCACTGCTCTTGGAGCGGTTTAAAGTTTACGCTTCTAGCGTCAATTCTTGGTGGAGTGCCTGTTTTTAAACGCTCAACCCTAAAAGGTAATTCTCTTAAGCGTTTTGCCAGGTTTTCAGAGGGCGGGTCTCCAGCTCTACCCGCTGAATGGTTTTCTAATCCTATATGGACCTTACCGGCGAGAAAGGTTCCTGCCGTAACGACGACTGTTTTCGCTTTAAATTTCAAGCCCATCTGGGTAATAACACCAACAACTCTATCCTGCTCAACAATTAAATCATCAACGGCTTGCTGAAAGATTGTTAAGTTTTCTTGACTCTCAAGGAGTCCTCTAATGGCCGCTTTATACC
>JAPKEA010000388.1 GCA_028822275.1 Planktomarina sp.
AATGGCTCAAAAAGCAAGAGAAGAGAATGAGGCGTTAAAATTACGAATCGATTCGCTAGAAATAGCTAGGAAATCGAAGAAATAAATTTTATTTGAAGATATTCGTCCTTAAAAAGCCGCCTCTCTGAGGCGGTTTTCTGTTTTTTGGGCGCGATTTTTTATGAAATGCCTACTTTCTCCACAGTTAATTGACTTATCCCCAGATAATTAGCTGGACACAAACTCACAGCGGAGACACCATACTTAGTATACGTTTGGATCAAGGACACAAATCGTAGCGTGTTCACCAATGGTTTGATGAAGAAATTATCAGGCCTTTAGTCTTAAAAGGGGGTATCTTATGACATTGTTAAGTCAAGCTGTAGAATACGATGATCTACACCCCATTGATATAGTAGAAGATATTGCCGCCAATCAAGATTGGGAATTTGAGCGGATCGCAGATGATCAGATTTCTATGTCGGTAGAGGGGCAGTGGCGGACTTATACCGTTACGCTTGCTTGGTCGGATATGGATGAAATGCTACGTCTCACTTGTACCTTTGATATGGAGCCACCCGAGCACCGCCTTGGTCATCTCTACGCTGCACTAAACGCAGTAAACGATGAATGTTGGGCTGGTAAGTTTACTTATCGTGCAGATCAAAGGTTAATGGCCGTCCAGTACGGGTTGATACTGGCGGGTAGGCAGGTGGCGAGTCCAGACCAAATTGATACGATGATTTCTGCAGCGGTTTTGTCGGCAGAGCGCTACTATCCAGCCTTCCAACTCGTTACTTGGGGCGAACGTGATTTAGAGCCTGCAATGCAAGTCGCCATTGCAGAGGTGCACGGGCACGCGTAACAATAATCCCATCCTGGTTAATGATGGTCGTGTCAGTATGATTCCAAATGTAATTTTTGAACGTGGGCTCGTGCTGCTCGGCTGCGGTAAAATGGGATCAGCACTATTGTCTGGGTGGTTGGATCGAGGATTGCCTCCTTCGTCCGTTTGGATTTTAGACCCTAAACCCACCGACTGGCTTTTGAACCTTGGTGTACATGTTAATGAAATGCTTCCTGATAACCCAGCAACTGTGCTGGTGGCTGTGAAGCCTCAAGCTATGGGAGAAGCTTTGCCACGGCTTCAAAAATTGGGCTCAGCGACAACTGTGTTTATTTCAGTTGCTGCCGGCATAAAAATCGCTGAATTTGAGGAAATCTTGGGTCGTTCCACCCCAATTGTTCGTGCAATGCCTAATACACCGGCTGCGGTTGGCCAAGGTATTACGGCATTGATCGGTAACGATCGGGTTACTGAAAAAGACTTAGTTGACGCCGAGCAACTTTTGATGGCCGTAGGCCAGACAGTTTTGCTTGATAATGAGGGCCAGATGGATGCTGTGACGGGTTTGTCTGGATCAGGGCCCGCTTATGTCTTTCATTTGATCGAAGCTTTGGCGCAAGCCGGCAAAAAGCAAGGTCTCCCAGCTGACATGGCAATGAAGCTAGCCCAAGCTACTGTTGCAGGCGCTGGGGCTCTAGCTGCGCAGTCCAATGAGACGGCTACAAAATTGCGAGTTAACGTGACCAGCCCAAATGGAACTACGCAGGCGGGCCTCAAAATTCTGATGCATCCAAAAACAGGATTACAGTCTCTTATTAATCGTACAGTAAAAGCCGCAACTAAGCGCTCTCAAGACCTTTCAAATGGCTGAGATCACATTTGACGATTTCATGAAATTGGATATCCGTGCTGGCGTGGTTACTCATGCTGAACCATACCCTGAAGCGCGCAAACCAGCTATAAAAGTTTGGGTGGACTTTGGTGAAGGCTTGGGTGTTAAAAAATCTTCAGCACAAATCACAGTCCATTATACGCCAGAGAGTCTCATCGGAAAGACTGTTATGGCCGTGGTCAATTTCCCGCCACGCCAGATTGGAAAGTTTATGTCTGAAATTTTAGTTTTGGGCGTGCCAGATGCAGGTGGTGAGGTTGTTTTGCTGCGACCAGATTTAAATGTACCCAAAGGAGGTAGGTTGTTTTGATGCGCTTACTGATTACGAGAGACCTTCCTACTGCCGTAATGCATGCCGCGGCTAAGAATTTTGATGTGACAGAGCGTAAGCTTCATCGACCGATGAGTTCATGTGAAGCTCGTGAAGCTCTAGTGCGGTACGACGCCATTTTGCCCACTCTAGGAGATGATTTTTCGTCGTCGTCTTTTGAAAGGCTAACTAAGCCAAAGTGCAAATTAATTGCGAATTTTGGGGTTCGGCATAACAATATTGATGTTGGCGGCGTTACGACGCTGGCTATTAGTGTCACCAATACACCTGGCGCCGTCACTGATGCCACGGCCGACATCGCACTAACCTTGATGCTAATGACCTGTAGACGCGCCGGTGAGGGGGAGCGTATGGTTAGATCAGGCGCCTGGAATGGTTGGCACCCGACGCAATTATTAGGCATGCATATGTCTGGAAAGACCCTTGGAATTATTGGCATGGGGCGGATTGGACAGGCAATCGCGCAACGCGCCAGACTCGGCTTTGGAATGAAAATCATTTTTTACAATAGATCTAAAAAAAAGATCGAAGGCTGTGAGCAGCTGGCTTCTATTAACCAAGTTATGGCTTTAAGCGATGTGATTGCTTTGGCTCTGCCAGGTGGTCCTCAAACCCATCACATTATTGACCGTGACGCCTTAGCTTCATTACGACCGCATGCCGTTTTAGTGAATATTGCCAGAGGTGATATTCTGGATGAGGCTGCTTTGATTGAGGCGCTCGTCTCTGGCAAAATTGCGGGTGCTGGGCTTGATGTTTATGAGTATGAACCCAAAGTTCCAGATGCCTTGAAACAATTAGAAAATGTTACACTTTTTCCGCATTTAGGCACGTCTGCTTTAAGTGTGCGTGAAGATATGGGCTTTATGGCACTCAGTAATTTGACTGCCTACCTTGAAGGTAGAGAATTGCCAAATCAGGTTTAAAGTAACAAGTTTCTTGTCGACCCCAATATAAAGAATTCCGATGAATATTCGCCGAGCTCTTGTATCTGAAGCTCCTGCTAATATAGCGATCTATGAGCCGTTTG
>JAPKEA010000002.1 GCA_028822275.1 Planktomarina sp.
TCAGCGTTCGCTATGGCGCAAGGACGGCACTGTCGCGCGTGTCTTTGCGTATCGAACCGAGTGAGATTGTAACGATTGTTGGCCCGAACGGATCAGGTAAAACCAGCCTGCTCAGGGCGATTATCGGTGCAATCAAGCCGTTCCAAGGCCGTGTCGTGCAGGCGGGTAGCCTTAAAATTGGATATGTCCCACAAAAGCTCCACATCGATGAAACCTTGCCCATCACAGTTTCAAGGTTCTTAAAATTGTCAGGCGGCGTCACAGCTGCAGATATCGATTATGCGCTGACACAGGCAGGCGTGCCCGAATTGGAAAAAGCGCAACTCTCACAGCTTTCAGGTGGTCAATTCCAACGGGTTTTACTTGCCCGTGCACTGATAGCAAAACCCGATTTGCTGCTTTTGGATGAAGCCACACAGGGGCTTGATCAACGCGGTTCTGCATCTTTTTACCAACAGATCGAAACTGTGCGGCGGAATACAGGTTGTGCAGTTCTTATGATCAGTCACGAATTGCATGTCGTGATGAGCGCGTCTGACCGCGTTATCTGCCTTAATGGACATATTTGCTGCGAAGGGACACCGGCAGTGGTTGCATCTGCACCAGAATATAGGGAGTTATTTGGCACAGGAACTGGAGGCGCACTGGCACTTTATCGGCACGAACATGACCATAGTCATCAACACGGTGATCATCCGCATGACCACAATGGGACTGCGAATTAATGCTAGATGATTTTATGATACGTGCTGCATTGGCTGGGATTGGCGTAGCAGTAGCCGCCGCCCCTCTTGGATGTTTCGTAGTCTGGCGACGCATGGCTTACTTTGGAGATGCGACCGCACATGCGGCGATCCTTGGGGTCGCTTTGTCACTCGCATTCTCAATGTCAATCTTTATCGGTACATTGGTGGTTGCATTGCTGATGGCGCTGACAGTTAGTGTGTTATCTGGACGGGGCTATGCAATGGACACATTGCTTGGTGTTTTGGCCCATTCTGCGCTGGCATTTGGACTTGTTGCCGTGTCATTCATTTCAGGTGTGCGAATTGATCTGATGGCTTACCTTTTTGGTGACATTCTTGCGGTCTCTCGTGGAGATCTTGTGATGATTTGGGGCGGAGCTGCACTTGTCGTTGCGTTGATCAGTTGGCGCTGGTCAGCCTTGTTAACCTCAACCATGAACGAGGATTTGGCCCATGCAAGCGGGATCGATCCCAAACGCGAACAATTGGTTCTAACTTTGGCACTTGCCATTACGGTTGCCTTCGCGATCAAGGTGGTTGGCGTTTTACTTATCGCAGCAATGCTTATCATACCAGCAGCCGCCGCGCGGCCCCTATCGAAAACCCCTGAGGGTATGGCATTTGTGGCTGGTATAATTGGAGCGCTTTCAGTCGTAATTGGTCTGCGGGCAGCATATGTATTTGACACGCCAGCGGGACCTTCAATTGTCTGTGTCGCGGCGTTAACTTTTCTGACATTGAGTGTGATTAAGGGTTTTCGCTCTTTAGTATAAAGTGGTGGTGCTAACTCCAATACCGCAAAAAAGCCTATCGTAAGCGGACGGATATTTCTTTCAAAAATAACTGAACAGGGATGAATTAGTTCAAAAGTTGAATAGATTTTGAAAATTTTCCAAGAAAGTTGTTCCAGATAATTACTCGTAAAGGGCCTCGATTTGGGCCGCATAGATGTTTTGCACTTTTGAGCGTCGCACCTTCATGGTGGCGGTAACTTCGCCATCGTCGTGGTCCAGCTCTTTTGGGAGTAAATAAACCTTCTTAATCTGTTCAACACGTGCAAGATTGCTGTTCTGCTGCGCAACTTCTCTTTCGATCAGCGCGATTACATCCGGATGCTCGGCCAAGGATCGGAATGTTGTATATGCAATTCCCTCGCGTTCAGCCCAAAGGCGCACTGTATCCATGTCAATTTGCACAAGTGCCGATACATATGCACGGCGATCTGCGATCACAATGCATTCTTTGATGTAGGGTGAGCCCTTAATAATATTTTCGATTAAGGACGGCGACAAGTTCTTACCTGCTGCATTGATCATAATATCTTTCTTGCGATCAATCAGGCTAATGGATCCATCCTTAAAGGCTACAGCTACATCACCTGTGTGCAACCAGCCATCCTGAATGGTTTCAGCGGTAGCGTCGGGACGATTGTAATAACCTTTGAAGACAATACCGCCTTTGACCAGCAGTTCACCATCTTTGGCAATCTTGAAATCGACTCCATCAACAAAGTGACCTACGCGGCCTTCGGAGCAACCCCAATCAGGTTGTATCGTTGCAGCCCCCGTTGTTTCTGACATGCCCCAGGCCTCACGAATGTTAATGCCGATGCCGCGCATAAATGCGAGCAGGTCCTCAGAAATTGGGGCGGCCGCAGAGATTGCTAATCTCACACGCCCAAGACCCAGGTAGGATCTGATATGGCGATAGACCGCCAAGTCCCAGAAGGCGTTTGAGATCTTGTTAGCCAAAGACCATTTATCTCGTCGGATCGCGCCGCGTCGTTCGGCTTGCTTTAGCGCATACAGTGTTAAAGACGATTTTATTTTACCAGAGGTGATAGCCTGAACCATTAGATCGGAGCGCATCTTTTCCCAAATCCGCGGCACACCAAAAAAGATTTGTGGGGCGACTTCGCGTAGATCAATTATAATAGTTCGTAAGCTTTCACCAAAGTTCATAACCATTTTACCTGCTAGCGCGTTGGTTACTGTCACGTTCTGTTCAGCAATGTGGCAAAGGGGTAAATAACTGAGAACATTAGTGCCTGGTGGGTACGTACCAAATATTTCTTTGGCCAAAGTAACAGCGATAGATAGATTTTGGTGACTGATTTCAGCAGCTTTTGGCGGACCTGTCGATCCAGATGTAAAGACCATCATGGCTGTGCGGTCAGGGGTGATTGCGGCTTTGCGCGCCTCGACGGTTTTGTCTGTCCCTTCTTTGATTGCAGTTCGACCCATCTCGAGAACCGCATCAAACGACTTTAGGTTCAGCTCAGTTTCGTCAATTACCCCTTTGGTATTAAAAATGATCAATTGGCGCAATTTGGGTAGTTTCCCGCGCAAATCAATAATTTTGTCCAGTTGCTCCTGATCCTCTATGAACAGCATTGTTGTATCAGAGGATCCCGCTAGGTGTCCGATTTCTGGAGCTGGCGATGTGGGGTACATCCCCGTCACAACACCGCCAGCTGCATTGATCCCAAATTGTGCCAAGACCCATTCACGTCGGTTCTCTGATAGGATACCGATATGTTCACCGTCCTCCATACCTAATTCGATCAAACCCGCCGCAATTGCATGCATGATTTCTTCAAAGTCAGACCAAGTGATTTCTTGCCAAATACCAAAATCCTTTTGGCGCATGGCGACTAAGGTTGGGTCACTGGAGGCGTGCGCCGAAACTATAGAAACGTTGGAGCGGAAATTAGTCATAGCAAACCCTTAACTCAACCAGCGCTTGCGGCGTTTGTAATGTTTAACATCACGAAAAGACTGGCGGCATTCCGAGCCACCTTCAGCGATACCAAGATAGAAACTTTGGATGTCTTTATTATTTTTAAGGGCTTCGATATCTCCCTCGAGAACTATTTGCCCGTTCTCCATAATATAGCCGAAATCAGCCACGGAGAAGGCAACACCTGCGTTCTGTTCAACAACTAGGATCGATGTCCCATCCTCTGTGTTTAAGCGTTTAATTGTATCAAAAATTTCTTTGACAAACTTTGGAGCTAATCCAAGTGATGGCTCATCCATTAGAATTAGTTTGGGACGCGCGATCATCGCGCGGCCAAATGCCAGCATTTGCTGCTCGCCACCTGATAGGTAGCCTGCGATTTGTTTTCGCCGCTCCTGTAGTCTTGGAAAAAATGCGTAGACCTTGTCGAAATCAACCCTAATTCCTCGTCCATCTAAGGCATAGGACGCCGCAATTAAGTTATCCTCTACAGTCATTTCTGAAAAGATACGCCGCCCTTCTCGAACATGGAAAAGCCCTTTCTTTACCAAAACGTCTGGCGCAACATTCTTTATATTCTGACCATCAAAATGAATATGACCTTCACCGACTTCACCGTTTTCTAGCTTCAACAAATTAGAAGCCGCTTTAAGCGTAGTCGTTTTGCCCGCACCATTAGTTCCGAGTAATGTCACAATCTTTCCTTGCGGCACCTCAAGCGAGAGCCCTCGCAAGGCTTGTACAGTATGATAATAGCTCACCTCGATATTCTCAATCGTTAGCATCTGTGCTTACCTGTCATCTTCTTAAGTCTAAAATATCTTGGTTTTGTCAGAAACGGCACTCCGGACGATTGGATGGCCCGAAAGCCATCCAATTCTCGTTTAAGTGCTCAACCAATCAGACGATGGTGTGAATAGCTTGGTCTCGGGTGAGTATTCATAAACACGGCCTGTTCCTATTTTATTGTTGGCCATGGACACAGGTCCACCAAAGAAACCGCCACTGTCCCAATCAGAAATCCCTGATAGGTTTTCCGCCACATTGTCAGCTGTCAGTTCATTTCCAGCCTCAGCTGTGGTGCGCAGAGCTTTCATGGCCAGTTCCAACCCACACATGGCCTGAAGAGCCCAAGTCGACATGTAGTTTTCGAGTGGTGTACCAGCGAACATGGCTTTAGATAGTGCTGCGTACTGTTGATAGCGCGGTGCGTCGTCGCGATCGTAGAAGTAACGGTACGGCATGACGCCCTGATAGCCTGCAAGGAAGGGCCCTGCTTCTGCAGTGATGCGATCCGCGATCAACTTTTCCATACCCCAGAACGTTCCGTGAAATTGGACGGGCAAACCGAATTGGCGTGCACCGCCGATCAGTTGCGGCCAAACGCCAGTTACATAGCCATGCAAGATGCAGTGCTCCGCACCGGATTGTGCTAGTTTTGTAACATGCGTTGGAATATCAGCACCTTGTGGTTTGGTGGTTTCTTCTAGTACGATTTCTAGACCTAATTCAGCAGCTTTCGCTCGACCATGCTCTAGTGGGTCACGACCAAATTCTGTGTTTGAATAGATGATTGCAATTTTGGAGCCGCCCGCTGCTTTGATGTTTTGCATCAAAATGTCAAACTGGTCTTGATAGGTTGGACCAGATAAATATTGGTAGGGGTGTGTTGCTGGATCAGCTAATTCAGATGCAAAAGAAGTTGAGCCCATAAGACGTGCGTTGCCTCCTTTTAGCTCGGGGGCTATTAGCTTCATCGCACCAGTAGAGTCAGAAAAATATGCAACTAATGAATTTCCCTCAGTTGCCAGTGCACGCTGGTAGTTAGCCAATGTATTCTGTGGAACATAACCGGAGTCCTCTGTGACAAAACGGATTGGAATACCCGCGATACCGCCTTCGTCATTAAATAGCTTTTGTGCCAGTGAGAAGGCTGGTGCAACTAGCTGGCCTGCAGTTGCGAATGGCCCTGTCAGGGGCAAAGAAGCGCCTAATACATATTCTTTAGCCTGCGCTTTTAAGATCATCGGCGTGCCTATTGCGGCTGTAGCAGCTGCACCTGTGGCAAGAAATTTACGTCTATTAAATGTCATTATTATCATCTCCCAATGTGGTGGCCTTTTGATTTTTATCCACGCGCAAACGGCCAACGGTTTATAGCGCGAAGTATACGGTCAGTAATTTGATTGATGCCAAGCGGCTCTTTTAGTAAGAAGAAAACGAGTAGAAGACCGAAAACGATTTCTTGGACTGGCGCTGTATATCGTGCCCAATCAAGTGATCCGCCTGTAGCTGAGCTCATACTAATCTTGATTAACTCAGGTACAAGCATGATGATTATAACACCAAATAATGGGCCCAATGTGCGCCCCATACCGCCGACGATCAAGGCTGCGACTAATTCCAATGAAAGGTTCAAGCCAAACTGTTCGGGCAAAATCCGTGCGTAGAAATATGCGCCAAGGGCACCCGACAGCCCGCAATAGCCTGCAGAAATTGCAAAGCTCATCAGCTTATAGCGAAGTAATGAAATGCCAAGAATTTCTGCTGAATAATCACGGTCTCTAATTGCAATAAAGGCACGTCCAACGCGGGTTCGGAATAGGTTCTGTGCTGCAAGCATTGTGCAAATGGCTAGCACTGTGATCAATACATACATCTCGCGTTTGGTATCAAGCTCCCATCCCAAAATGTTCGGTACAGGTGTATCGATTCCAACAATACCCCCTGTCCAGGGTGAGAATAGGTCCTGTTCTATCAGGAATTTAACAATAAAGCTTGCCGCAAGAGTGGCTACAGCGAGGTATAGACCCTTGACGCGTAGGGATGGTAATCCAACAATTATGCCTATGATTGCCGAAACAGAAATAGCCAATGGCACAACGACAAAGGGCAAAATACCAGTGGGCAGGCTGTCGAAGAGATTGCTGAAGATAACCGTTGAATATGCCCCAATTGCAATAAATGCGCCGTGCCCCAAGGATATTAGGCCCGTGTAGCCTGTTAAAACGTTCACGCCGACCACCGCTATCAGGAGGATGCCCATTTTGCAGGCCATTAGGACCGCATAGTCATCTGCAAATACAGGAAACAGTATCAAAAAAAACATACTGCCATAAACAAAAAATTGTTTGTTGCGGTTGTTCAGGATCCGCTCGTCAGCGCTGTAGTCTGCTTTGAGGTTGCCGTTGATCATATTCGTTCAACTTCTTTTTGACCCATAAGGCCGTGGGGACGAAAAATAATGACAACTAATACGGCAACGTAGGGGACAATCGCCGCCCATTCGCCGCCCATCTTCCATTGTGTCATGGCTTCTAAAACACCAACTGATATGGCGGCTATGAAACATCCAACATAGCTATCAAGTCCACCCATCAAAACTATGGCTAAAACTGAGAAACCAAATAGTCCGAGTGAAGGCGAAATCCCGTTACGTGTTGCCAAGATTGCACCAGCGACTGCGCCCGTGGTACTGGCCAGAACCCATGCGTTGGAAAAGACTTTAGGGACCGAAATACCCATGGAGTAAGCTGTTGATTGGTCTTCAGCTGTTGCGCGGATCGCGATGCCTCTTTTGGTGAACTTAACCATCGCAACAATGCCACTGAAGATAAGCAGAGCAATCAACATGTTAACGATATCTACCCCAAAAAGGAAAATCATTGTGCCAAACAGTTCAAAACGGATAGGTGTGTTGGGTGCAATATGGGGAACAAAAGCTGCATCTGCAGTCCAAATCAGCGACGCCGAGCCAGACAAGATTGAAATCAACCCAACTGTCACCATTATCATTGCAAAAACTGACTGGCCCATGAGTGGTCGCATCAAAGTACGTTCTACCACACGACCAAGAATCGCATTGCACGACACTGCGCCGACAAGTCCCAGTAGGATACGCGGTATATTTGCCATCCAATCCAAGACTGCACCAAGGGGTGAGAACATGTCTAAATCTTTGCGCATTTCAAGCATCCAAGAAGGCTTCCATGAGGCAAGCCAAGCAGGCGCCCACTCTTGCCCTGGAATAATGACGGCAAATGTAAAGTAAAAGTAAGCACCAAACATGATCAGATAACCATGCGCAAAGTTAACAACTTTAGTCGCTTTATAGACGGACACGATACCGACGGCGATCAGTGCGTAGATGGCGCCGCTCATCAGGCCGTTAATTGCAAATTGAGTAAACTGTCCCATGATGCCCCTACGCCGCTACGCCTAAGTAGGCTTCGATCACTGCGGGGTTTTTGGAAACCTCAGTAGGTGTCCCAGAGGCGATTTGCTGGCCAAAGTTTAAAACAACGATATGAGAGCAAATATCCATTACCATGTGCATGTCATGTTCCACTAATAAAATTGTTGTTCCATATTGTTCTTGTACGTCCAGAATAAAGCGTGCCATATCGGCGGTCTCTTCGCGGTTCATTCCAGCAACTGGTTCATCTAAAAGTAAAACGCTGGGGCGCATTGCAAGTGCGCGTGCCAGTTCGACACGTTTTTGTAATCCGTAAGAGAGCATGGTGATTGGGTATTTGCGAATGTGATCGATTTCAAGGAAGTCGATCACGCGTTCTTCAATGTCGCGGCGTAGCTCTAGTTCCTCTTTGCGTGCGCTTCCGAAATATTTTAATGCTGAAAAGAGACCAGTGTTCAAACGAGTATGGCCACCAAGCTTGATATTATCGAGTACCGTCATTCCACGAAACAATGCGATGTTCTGAAACGTACGTGCCATTCCAAGTGATGCGCGTTTGTCAGGAGAAATGCCTGTAATATCGGCTTTACCAAAATGAATTTTGCCTTTGTGGGGTGTATAAAATCCTGAAATCGCATTGAAAAGTGAGGTCTTACCTGCACCGTTTGGGCCAATCACACCGGTGATTTCGCCCTTTTTTGCCTCAAAGTTGACCCCTTGCAGCGCCTTAATTCCGCCAAAGGATAAATGTAAATCGGATACGCTCAGCATGGCTGACCGGTTCCTTTCGATTGTCCGCTATGGCGCCGCTTTTCGCGGTCTGTCCAGAGCGTTGCGCCCCCAGTTATTGAACCAGCATAACGGAACCTATGCGATATGGTAAAGCACTATGATTTAGGTGAACGCTGACTGAGGAGAAGCTTTGAAGCCAAAGGCCTTTATTGCGAGGCTCCAGTGAAATTCCAAGGAAAATAAACGAACCACTAGGGTCAGTCTAAAGTTACAGAGACGGATAAACTGCGACCTTATAATATGCGATGGACGTCATCAGAGACGCAGAAACTCTTTGCAAATAGAGCCAATTTTTGGATATAATTGTGGGCAGGGCTTCACTTTGACGTCTTTTCTCATTGATTTGGTAACCCAATTACTTAATTCAGAGACATTTGATAATTTGGTTTATTTAAAGTTATGGACTAAATTTCTGCTGGGATGCCAAAAACGATCAAAACGGAATAACTTTTCCTATCGCACCCGTTTACCTGAGGAGGCGCCTCACCAGGCTTCAAGGGGAACGCAGAAAGATCAACATATTTTGGAGAACAAGTTTCTGAGGCCCCTGTTGGCGTGTAGCGTGCTGATCTACAAGGGCCATGGGTGACATTTGAAATAGTTTTTCCATCTGACAAAGACCAGGCTTGTTTGCCCTTTGCGTCCGGACTTTCGACAGTCAGTAACGAAACATGTTCTTCGCCATTGGTTACGTAATACTGTCCGGCTGGTATTGGAAATTCTGGCGCTTTCATAATCAAGCCGTTCTCGTCAAGCCACCAATCATCAATATCAAATCGCCAACCAGCCGGTGCAATATTTCCAGCTTTTTGTAAAGCTTGGTAAAACCGTAACCAAACACCAATTGGCCCTGGATCAACCTTCCAAATACCCCAAGTCTCTGCGCCGGACCCTGAAGTTGCACCTTCGGAAGCCAGTGCGGCAATATATTGCGTTTGAATCCGATGGACTTTTGTTTGGGCAAAAAGTGGGCCCCCTATTGTAGAGACCAAAGCACCAAATGCAGTAGCGAGCCATTGGCGGCGAGTAAAGCTGGATGGAAGATTCATAGTATTCTCCAATAATAATCACTATTTTGAGCTAGTGCTGCTGAAATTTTTGGCAAATTAAAAGCAAATAGGGTGTGGAGTATCAATTTTTGATCCAGGCTAATTCGACTGTTAAACTGGCTTTGCCTCCGTAAGCAACGGATGTTTTAACGCTATCTAAAATTTGTTGCTTACTTTCATTAGTCTGAAAGATGAAATCACAAGAGATGTCTCAGGTGGTTATTTCGTTTCGCTTGATGTTAAAAGAGCGGTGAAATTATCTGAGCTCAATTTCAGTGATTTTCGCGGATAACTTGAACTAACTTAAAATCTTCTTATCTGCATCTGTAGCAACAGGAGAGCGGCATGAGCGATTTCACACACAGTTTTGAGGCGGATACAGGAAAAATTCTAAATATCGTGATTAACTCACTTTATTCAGATCGAGATATCTTTTTGAGAGAACTTTTATCGAATGCCTCAGATGCAATTCATAAAAGAAGATTTATTGGACAAACCACACCAGAAATTCTGAATGCGTCAGATGATGAGATACAGATTATCGCTGACCCCAAGAAAAAAATAATAGAAATAATTGATACGGGAATCGGACTAAGTGAGGCTGAGCTCTCAGAAACATTTGGCACTATAGCGCGCTCTGGGACTTCTGCATTTATGGATGACCTTCAGACGTCTGAAAATTCAAAAGATGCCGCTAAGACCTTGATTGGCAAGTTTGGTGTAGGCTTTTACTCTGCGTTCATGGTTGCTGACCGTGTTGTCGTTACGACAAGAAAAGCAGGTACAGACAAAAGTCATATTTGGGAGAGTGATGGGCAAAGCGGGTATTCAATTTCATCGAATGATGCAAACGTTGAAGAAGGCACTTCAGTAAAGCTTTACCTAAGGAAAGATGCTAAACAGTATGCAGATACTAACACGCTTCGCACCTTGGTTAAAAAATATTCAGACCACATCCTTGTACCCATCAATCTGAAACCCATTGGCGGGGAAAATGAGCAAGCAAATAGTGCGCAAGCCCTTTGGACACGCGCGCCATCTGAAATCAAAACTGAAGATTACAATGATTTTTACAAATCAAACTTTGGTGCATTTGAAGATCCCTTTATTACGATCCACAATAAAACTGAGGGATCCATCGATTTCACAAACCTATTATTTATCCCGAAGAGTGCTCCATTTGACCTTTTTGAACCAGAACGTAAAACAAAAATAAACCTTTATATAAACCGAGTTTTTATTAGCAATGATGTGGATGGTATCATTCCCGTTTGGCTGCGATTTGTTCAGGGTATTCTGGATACAACGAGCTTGGACCTGAACGTAAGCCGAGAACTGGTTCAAAGTAGCCCAGTGATCAAAAAGATTTCAAAATACCTGACAAAACGGATTTTGTCAGAACTGAAGAAAAAACAGAAGAAAGATAGTGTGGCATACGAAGCGTTTTGGTCTCAGTTTGGCAAGGTCCTTAAAGAGGGTTTGTACGAAGACACAGAAAACCGAGAAAAAATTGCAGATGTTATTCGTGTTTACTCCTTTAAGCATAATAAACTTATATCACTTCAGGATTATTTAGATGGCTTCATAGACAGTCAAAAAACCATATTTTATTTAACCGCAGACACTCTTAAGCAAGCTAAGTCTAGCCCACACCTCGAAGGCTTTAAGGCAAAAGGCGTCGATGTACTTTTGATGACTGACCCAATTGATGCTTTCTGGATGACACAGATGGCATCATTCAAGGAGAAATCCTTTGTTTCCATATCAAGAGATAAATATGATCTTTCAGAGCTGGACGCAGAAGAGGTTAAGGAAGCAGATGATCAGACAGTTGATGAAGTTTCGTCACTCATAAAAGAATGTCTCGCTGATGTTGTAGAAGATGTGATCCAATCAAAAAGCTTGGTTGACAGTCCTGTTCGCCTGATTGCAGGCGAAGGAGGGATGGACTTCAATCTTGAGCGTATTTTAAAAGCTCAAAACCCTGAGTTTGAGGGAGGCAAAAAGGTTATGGAGGTAAATTTAGACCATGAATTAATCAAAAAACTGCCTACTTTGTCTAATGAACTTCAAAAAGTAGTGTGCAGGATCCTTTTTGAACAGGCTCGAATACTAGACGGTGAAATGCCTGCAGATGTCCATCAGTTCACTCAAGACCTTATGCATATGAGTCTAAATTTGTGATCAATTAGTGGTTTTGTAGGGTTTAATACGTTTTTGTAAGCACTTATTTAACGAGTGAAACTCTATGGTCGGACTTTAGAGTCCGACCAATTTTTCCTTAACTGCTTTTTAACGATTTAGAATTTAGTCGGGCAGACGGATATTGACGTCCTAGTCGCGTTGGAAGCAGCGTTTACTTTAAAGGTTTATTGCAAAACTAGCATTCTAGAACATTTTAATGTCGTTGACTGGTGTGCTTCGTTGACGAGTGTTAAGAAACGGTCATCAATAACCATTTTATCGACTGAGCTTCCCCAATGTACCATTGATTCAAAACGATACACCACCCTAAGCATCTCATGATCGTCTTTCAGCATTGGGACACCTATACCTACTTCAACGTCTACCTCATCCATAAGTTTTTGAAGTTTTGGCGCAAGCTCCAGAGCTTTTGCCACAGTGTTCCGGGGCGCAAAATAATCGCGGTGAACTACTACTGGTTTAACGCCTTTAGGAGCACCAAATACCATTCGACCGATCCAGGGACCGACTACATCGCCTGCTGGACCATCTTCGCGCATTTGCATAATTTTTTGATAGGCTGCGTCTGCCCCATAAGATTGAAATGACTTCGCCCCCTCTTCAAGACTGCTGTACCAGTTCTGTAAATCATATCGGCCGGCACCTTCTCCCGCTACAACTTTGTATAATGCAGATTTAGCGCCATGCTTGCTCATTATACCTGATATTGATTTCATCCGTTCTTTAAGTACACTCTCTTTGCCAGCATGAGGAGTAACTTCTCTTATGGAAACATATGACATTTTCTTCACCCTTTCTCAGTTTAGACCATTATAATGCATAAAAATCCAAATAAACTCTAGTTTAGTGTCAAGATTAGATTTTGAAGTAACACTTGTGGTTAAAAACCTAGGCTGTGCTAAGATCTAATTTGAATGATCAGGTCGGTCTTGTTTTAAAGTTGTGAGAACAAACGATGTTCGAAGCTATTAAAACTGTGTGATTAACGATTGTTGAATTATAACCAATTTTTATGGATGTATTGTTTTTTACAGGCAGTTAAGTTTGGTGGCAGTGTAACTTTGTTCAGGAACCGCATAACGGAAAATAAAAAAATGTCAGTTAAAGTATCGATAATTATTGCAGCATCTGAAGTCGAGTTTGAAGCAGCGCGAGATCTTTGTCGTGATTGGGTAAAGTGGCAAGTAAAAGTTTTTCCTGAAAGAAAAGATATAATATTAAAAGTCTTTGAGCCCGTAGAATATGCAAATACGCTTAAGAATTTGTCGACGATACATGCTCGGCCAAAGGGGGCAATTCTATTAGCTACCTTAAATAAAAAATATGTTGGCTGTGTAATGTATCATGAATTAATACCCACAACTGCTGAAATAAAGCGACTATTTGTAAGAGAAAGTGCCCGTGGACATGGAGTTGGACATTTACTTTTGACTGAGATGTTTAAATGTATGAAAAATGATGGATATGAACGAACTCAATTCAATTCAGCGCGCTTTCTGACACACGCTCGGCATCTTTATGAAAAAGTTGGTTTTCAGGAAATTCCGTTACCTAAAGGAACTCCAAAAGGAATGGCTAAGACCTCTTATTTTATGGAAAGAAATTTAAATGCCAAAAAAAACCAAGCTGGTGGCTTGACCGATCGTAACGTGTGGGGTGGCATGTTCGGTCAGGGTAATTGATACCTCCAATAAATACGTAAACCCGGCAGGCCTTTGTAAATAGCGCGGCTCTAAATGCCTAATGCTAGTAAGCCCTGGCTAACATAAATTGCATATAAGCTGTATCGAATATCATTGAGAGTTGCTTAGTGGATGGGTACGATTTACCCAACGTTACATTAAGCTACATTTGAAAGTTGCCTTTATGTCAGGCACTAGCACTTAACTATTCTTCTAAGGTGCAGAATATGACAATTCTTGGCGATCTTCTATCCACCCTATTTGAGCGGCGTTTAACTCCTTATGCATATTCAGAAAAAGCTGATGGCCCAATTGAGGAATTATGTCACGAATTACTGAGCCAAAAAGGTAATATTTTAGGCCTTACGATTGCTGGTAAAATTCTGGCTAGTTATGATCAGATGAGTGACCCCAAGAAGATTACTTTTTTCAATTTTTTAGTAACTGAAATGGATATTAATATTGATGAAATTCAAGCAAGACTTTCCGCCTATAATGTAGATCGGTCTAGGGATAACTTAACTAAATATCTCAGCTCCTCCGAAACAAAACGCAGAGAATTATTTCGTAGATTAAACCAAGACGCAAGTGCTACTGGGCGTCTTGTGGCAATGCGTGAAGATCTAATGCGTTTGGCTAAATCAAAGCCAGAACTTCAAACTGTGGACTTAGATTTTCAGCAACTCTTTCGATCGTGGTTCAATAACGGATTTTTAGTCCTTCGCCCAATTAGCTGGGCAAGTCCTGCTGACATCCTGGAAAAAATTATTGCGTATGAAGCTGTGCATGCAATTGATACATGGGAAGAACTCCGTCGAAGGTTGGAGCCGAGTGACCGACGATGTTTTGCATATTTTCATCCATCTATGCCTGATGAGCCCCTAATTTTTGTGGAGGTAGCATTGATGGAAGTTATCCCAAATTCGATTCAATCAGTTTTAGCTGAAACGAGGGATATTATTCCTTTTGAAAGTGCTAAAACGGCAGTGTTTTACTCGATATCTAATTGTCAAAAGGGACTTGCTGGCATTTCATTTGGCAATGCACTAATCAAAAACGTTGCGGCCGAACTTGCCCGTGAAATTCCAAATATAAAAACGTTCGTTACACTTTCACCGATGCCAAAATTTGCATCATGGGCTTTAGAAGAAGGTCATAACGGTGATCAAATATCAGAAGAAAATCTGCGTAAACTTGCTGCGAAATATCTGATAGATGCAAAACGGCCAGATGGGATGCCTGTTGACCCTGTAGCGCGGTTTCATCTAAATAATGGCGCTTTGGTTCATGCTGTGCACACAAGTGCAGATACCTCATCACAGGGGCAAAAGCAGTCTTTTGGGGTTATGGTGAATTATGCATATGAGTTAAAAAATGCTTCAAAAAACCATGAGAATTTTGCAGCTAATGCCACTATAGCTGCAGCCAAAACGGTTAAAGCATTAGCGAAATCTAAATTAGCTTTAAATGAAAAATAAACCTATTGATGAATTGCCTTAAGTGGGGAGCCACGGTTCAGAATGCTATAAGTTTTGTTTCACGCTCGTTGAAGGTAAAGTATCCAAACTTAAGGTAGATATTACCTCGATTTGTAAAATGCTAACACAGGATAATGGGATGTAGTCTCTAATCTGTTTATCTATATTGAAAATAATGTTCAGCATTTTTTCAAAATCGTTTAGGTTAATAAATAACAACCTCTGAATCATTAAAATTATCATAAACTTCTTGGTGGCCAAAATGGAATTCCCAAAATTCAATCTTCAAAAATTTGAAAAATCAGAAGGCACACATCGAAAAGAACTTGCTGCTGAATTAGATAGTATTTGCAGGGAGACTGGCTTTCTTCTGTTGGAAAACCATGGGGTCTCAAACGCAATTATTGATGCGCAATGGCGACGGGTCTCTGACTTCTTTTCATTACCAAAAGACAAAAAACAAGAAGTTGCTGTGCCTTACCCTGGCTATCCCTATGGATGGATTGGCCCAAATAAAGAAGCACTCGCAGCCTCGAAGGGTAAAAAAACTCCACCTGATCTGAAGGAAAGTTTTAACGGCGGTCCGTTTAGTGTTCCAGTTGGTATTAGAGACAAGCGTGCATATGATTTCTGTTATCAACCCACTATTTGGCCGGAAGTGAATGGCTTTAAAGATGCGTGGCGAATATATTATGTGGAAATGGAGAGGCTTGCAAAACGTGTGATGACTGCGTTTGCGGAGGCGTTAGGATTAGAACCTTCGTTTTTTAACGCATTTATTGAAAGTCCTATTTCTGCTCTGAGAGCTCTAAATTATCCGGCAACGCTAGACGTAACCGAAGAAGGTCAACAGCGTGCAGGAGCGCACACAGACTATGGGTCGCTTACAATTTTGCTTCCACAACCAGGTACCGCTGGATTGCAAATTTACCAAAAGGGGGCTTGGGTCGATGTACCTGCAGAAAAGGACTGTTTTGTTGTTAATATAGGAGATTTAATGGAACTTTGGACGTCTGGTCGTTGGGTTTCAACTTTGCACCGTGTAGTTGCAAAGCCTAATCAACCAGAGCGTAAAAGTTTGGCTTTTTTTCATCAACCCAATTGGGATGCTGAAATCATGCCGATTGGAACAAATGGTCAAAAATCAATAATTTCAGGCCCGTATCTTATGAATAAATTCAAAAGTACAAATGTTTAAACTGATAATGGTTTGATAAAAAGGAATTAGAGCCGTAATCAGCATTCTCACAACCTTTGCTTGTTAAGTGAACATTGCTGGTATTTTTGCGCCCACGGTGAAGCTTCCTCAAGTTCTGCGCAGAGGGCTATTAACGTTGCATCCTCCCCAAAGGCGGATGCAAAGTGCACCCCAACTGGAAGTCCATTTGTAGTCCAATGCATTGGAACCGTGGCAGCAGGTTGCCCACTAGCATTAAAAGTCGCACAGAAAGGTGAATATTCAAAAACGCCTCCTGGCCCAATACGATAATTTTCATAGTCTTCACGGTCGTGGTTAAAACGGCCCACTTTTGCCGGTGGTTCTGATAAAGTCGATGAGAGTATAATATCACAATTGTTAAATACTCTTTCCATTTCGCGCCCGTAAGCATGAATTGTATTAATCGCATTTAAGTAGTCTGCGCCTGAAATTGATTGTGCATATTTGACGGCACCACGCGCAACGCCTTGAATGTTTATATGTGCCAGATCCTGTCCTTTTGAATTTGCTGCTTTCTGAATCCAAGATGCCGTGCCACATGCAACAATCTTTGTCCAAGCTCGCATCATTCCATCGTGATCGGCCTTTGGACAATCTACCGTAATATGATGCCCCATATCTTCCAAAACCTGCGCAGTTTTATTTACTGCTTTTTTGCATTCGGGATCGATAGGCGCTCCAGTAAAGGTGGTGTCACAGACTGCAATGCGTAATCGATGAGGTGGCTGTGTGATAGCCTTAGAAAAGCTGACCTGCATAGGGGGAGAAGCGTAGGGTGCGCCTTTGTCTGGTCCTGCACAGGCATCCATCATTCTCGCATTATCGCGAACAGACTGCGATAGAAAGCCATCGATAGCCATACCGCCCCAACCTTCGCCTGACGCAGGACCATCTGGAAAACGCGCGCGCGTAGCCTTGAAGCCAAAAAGCCCACAACTGGAGGCGGGAATCCGCACGGAACCGCCCCCGTCTGATCCGTGTGCCATTGGCACGATACCTGCTGCAACTGCAGCGCCAGATCCTCCGGAAGACCCTCCCGCCGTACGAGAAGTATCCCACGGATTCCGTGTAGGTCCACCATAAACAGCAGATTCCGTTACAGGACCTATTCCACCTTCTGGGGACGTTGTCCGCCCAAAGGTCACCATTCCAGTTCTGCGTATACGCCGATAAATCTCACTGTCGAAGTTATAGGTTGTGTTGCGTAAAAGATTGGAACCACTATGTGTTGGGAAATCAATGGCTTCTACACCTAAATCTTTGATCAAAAAAGGAACACCCTTAAAGGGACCGTTAGGAAGACCAGCTTTTATAGCCTTGCGCGCAGTATATTCCTGAACCAGCACAACGGCGTTTATCTCTGGATTAAGCTTGGCCACGCGAGCTAACGCATCTTCCAATAACTCAGTCGGAGAAGCCATACCGGTGGCCACTTGTTCAGCTAAAAATGTAGCATCCATCCGTAGAAACTCTCTTTAAAAGTTGCGTTTAATATTCATATTTTTTTAATAACTTAAAAATCCTTGCTGTTTTCTAATTTTAAAGCGATCCCCCCAACGGAGTTAGTTTACTGGATTTTTAAAGTGGAAAACTAAATTAAATTTATTGGATCTTTTTTGTACGTGGCACGCTCCCGCCAAACAATAAGTAACCCACCAACTGCAATTAATATGGCGCCTGGAAATAGTGTTGCCCATGGCGCTTCATCAAAAAACAGCCACCCAAACACAAAAGCCAGAGGAATGCCGAAATAACTGAATGGAGCCAAATTGCTTTGTTCAGTCATCCGATAACTGACAACCAAAAAGAGGACGGCCGTGCCACCAAATGTCCCCATTAAAATTATCCACGCTAAGTCAAAAGCTGATATGATGGGAGAAAACCCACCCCAAAAATAAGCTATTAAAGTAGCTGCTATAGTTCCGGTGATAGATGAATATAAGTTTATTAATGGGCTGGGAACGTCATCATCAAAAAGACGCGCGGTAACCCCAACCAATGCATAAAAGGCTGCTGCCACCAAAGGTAAAAGTGCATAAACTGTGAACCCTGCGCCACCGGGTTGTACAACCATGACAACGCCCACAAAGCCAATCAAAACAGCGCTCCAGCGCACCCAGCCGACCCGCTCACCCAGAATTGGTATTGCGAGGGCTGTCGTAAATAAAGCACTAGCATACGTAATTGTAGAAGCCGACGCAAAATCCATGAGGCCCAAAGACATATAAAACGAGAGCTGCGCAAAAGTCACGATTGCACCTCGCAAAAGAGCCAACCTCCATTGGCGGAGCCTTAGGCGTTTTCCTGTATTCCGCCAGGCTTGGGATGAGCCTAAAGCTATAACTGCCGGTATAAGGCCAAACATATTCCTATAGGCAGTTAGTTGGGCTGCGGAATAATCGTCCGAGAGGTATTTTATTATTAGCCCCATAGCATCAAAAAAAACCAGTGCAATGAGACTTAAGATAATGGCTAGGCCGGTTCGATCTGTTGTACGCATTAGTTTACAAGGGAGAGGTTCATTTTCACTCTCTTTTTCAATTGAGGTGACTGGTCAGTAGTCTAACACTTTGATTGAGAACTTCGGTAAGTTTTGAAACCAATGTAATGAAACGCACCCCATTCTGGGAAGTTGTGTGGATTTGCTGATGAGAGAGAATAATGCCATCGGAAGCAAAGTGTTTATGAATAAAATTCATCCAGGCTTCTTTTAAAAAGCTTTGAAAGTAAGGGTTGTAACAGTGCGTTCGATGAATTCGATATCAAGCAGATTATCATTAATGAACATACCGATATCTTCATCACTTGGAATATATAGCTTTAATAGCAAGTCAAATTCGCCACTGATTGAGTACATCTCAGAGTGAATTTCACGCAATACTATTGCATTGGCAACTTTATATGTGGTTCCGGGTTTGCATCGAATCTGAATAAAAACACAGGTCATCATTTTTCATTTCCTAAGTGGGTCCAATTAGAAAGATTATCGTATTGTTTTCCGGGCTATGCAAGTCGGGTCTGACTGGCCCTTGTCTCCATTTGTGTTGCAAGTTGTTTCATTCGGCGCAGCTAAAGTACGGCTTTTGGTGAGACAGTATTTGGACTACCCCAAAGGTTTTTGTTTCTTTTGTATAGGCAGTTAAATCATATATTTTGCCCCATTTACCTCCAGCATATACGGATAGACGTCATCAGTTCGTATGCAATATTTAGGTTCTTAATCCATCATCATAGTAATAAAACGTTGATTTTTACCATCAAGATAATATTCTTATTAAATAATGTTTAAATGCCCAGTTGCGTGTTCAGTGTCTTGGCATGTTAACCAGTACTAGGAGATTTGAAATGTCTACCCAACAAAAAACGATGATGTTTACTGTGATTGCGGGACTTGTTTACGGTCTGTGGTTTTTCTTAGCTCCTGGAAGTTATATGTCTATGATGATGTTCCCAGAAGACTTAGTAACTCCAGCTTTAATCTCTCAGTTGCAGCAAACTGGCATGGCTCTGTTGGTAATTTCATATTGGATAAACGCAACTAGCCGCTATGTCACAAAAGAGAACACATTTTTATTCATGACACATCATGCGGTAGGATGGGGAATTTTTGGCATTGGTGGATTATATATCTTGGCTTCTGGTTCCGCACTGACGACGGACAACCCGTTTCTATATCAAAATATAGTATTTCTAGGTATCGCAGGAGTATTCTTAGGTATGCGCAATCTAAAGACTGACTGATATTAACCTGTCTGTCTTTAGCTTTTAAATAGGTAAGTGGGGGGCACAAAGGCTTTCCTAAAATTACTTTGGGAAAGCCCTATTCTATTGAATTAAAAAATTTTGCAGAATTAGTTTATGGCTATTTATACATTTATGGAAAATTAACTTAAAACGTCGTAAACTGCATAAGGTGATGGTCTTGATCACCCCACTCATGATCAATCATTACGAGTCTTTTGGCAAAGTGTCCCAGCTCATACTCCCAGGTCATACCAATCCCACCATGCATTTGAATAGCCTCTTCGGCTACAAAGCAGCCAATCCGACCAATTGAATATTTTGCAGCTGCAATGGTGCGATTTTGTTCGTCTGTTGAGGCCTCTAGCCCATTTGCTGCATTGGTCACCGCAGATTTAGCTTGCTCTATTTCAAGCAACATTTGCGCGGTACGATGCTGCAAGGCTTGAAATTTACCAATCACGGTTCCAAATTGTTGGCGTGTCCTAAGATAGTTAATAGTCATATTTTTAATACTATCCATAATACCGAGCGCTTCAGCGCAGACGGCTAAGGTATTGCGCGCAACTGCCGATGCAAGAAGATCATAAGACTGGCCTTCGGCACCCAATAGGATGGCTGGTGCATTGTTGAATTCAATATCTGAAGCAGATCCACCGTCAACAGTTAGGAAGCTGTGTAGATTGAGACCATCAGCGGCCGTCTCTATAAAGAATAGGCTGATTCCTTCTGAGGATGATGTGGTTGAACTTACAATTATTGCGTCGGTGCCTAAGGCGTATTTCACCATTGTTTTTTTGCCACTTATGGTCCAAATTCCATTTGTTTTTTGGGCCATTTGAGATGGTAATTCCCAATCATAATCGGCACCATTTTCGATCAACGCCAGTGCGACCCTGAGCTCCCCACTGATTAATTTTTTGACCAAGGCGTCGTGACCAGTGGTGGCCAGTATATACCCGCTTGCCAAAGCGCTATCGACCAAAGGCTCATTCACAAGGCCTTTCCCCAAGGCTTCGAAAACAGTTGAAATATCGTAGCCTGTGCCACCAAACCCCCCAACACCTTCAGGAAATAAAGCTCCTATAATCCCTAATTCTGCTAGGGTCTTATAAGTATTTTCACTGTACCCAAGTTCTGAATTTCCAGCAGAGATTCTATCTTTGAGATGATAGTCATTTTGGATAAACTTGCCGATCATATCTGATAGCATCAGGTGCTCTTGGGTGGGTTGAAAATTCATGATCTTAAAGTTCCAATATCATTTTTGTGATAATATTTTTTTGAATTTCATTTGACCCGCCATAAATCGAAACTTTACGTTTGTTGAAATACGCAGTTGATTGGTTAGCCATATTTTTTGGGGCAACTTGAGGGCCGTTATAACCTTTTTCAAACACCTCAGGCGTGTGTGCTTGTGCGTGACGACCCAGTGCACGGCGTGTCAAATCATCAAAATCTTGCTCCAACTCGGAGCCGATTATTTTCAGCATTGAGCTTTCGGGTCCAGGCCCTGCGCCATGCGCAAAACCATCTAGAACACGAAGGTTTGTTGTTTCTAGGTTGCGTAATTCTATTTCCAACCGGGCCAATCGAGCTGCAAAAAGGGGATCTTCAGCAAGAGGTTTACCCCCTCTCTTTTGGCTGAGCGCAAGGCTTTTAAGGCGCGTTAACTTTTGGTTGGAAATTCCAACATTGGCGATTCCGTTGCGTTCATGGGCGAGTAAATATTTGGCATAGGTCCACCCCATGTTTTCCTCACCCACTATGTTTGATGCAGGGACACGAACATCGGTAAAGAACACCTCATTCACTTCTTTACCGCCGTCGAAGGTTTGGATGGGCCGCATTTCAACACCAGGTGTTGCGAGGTCTACGAGTATAAACGAAATTCCTGCTTGTGGCTTGCCAGTAGCATTGGTTCGCACCAAACAAAAAATCATATTAGCATGTTGGCCAAGGGTCGTCCAAGTTTTTTGACCGTTTATAATGTAATCATCGCCATCCCGCACAGCGCTGGTTTTCAAGCTGGCAAGATCAGAGCCGGAACCTGGCTCGGAATATCCTTGGCACCACCAATCTCGCCCGTCACACATGCGAGGTAGCCAATAATCTTTTTGTTCTTTAGAACCGAACTCCATCAACACGGGTGCAAGCATTTTGAGACCAAAAGGCAAGATGCGTGGTGCACCGGCCATGGCAGATTCTTCCTCAAAAATGAATTGTTGTACAGAATTCCAACCAGTACCGCCGTACTCTTTGGGCCATGAATACGTCAACCAGCCTTTCTGATGAAGGACTGCATGCCAGGATTCAATTTCTACTTTCGAAAGCTCAAAGTCAGCCTTCATCTTTGTGGCGATGTCCTGCGATAAATGTTTATTCAGGAAAATTTTAACCTCTTCACGAAACGCTTGATCTGCAATTGTAAAGTTTAAATTCATCTGCCTATCCTTTGTTGAGGTCGTCGAATTTTTTTCCTTGAGCCACCATATCTGTTAACAGCTTAGAGGGTTTCCAAAAAACTGGATCTTCCTTTTCATATTTTTGTATATTAGTGAGCATTTTTTGGACACCATACATGTCAGCGTACTTCATAGGCCCACCACGATAGCGGGGAAAACCATAGCCATAAACAAAGGTTACATCTATATCTGATGGTTTCAGAGCAACGCCTTCGCGTAGTACTTCGCACCCTTCATTTACCATTGCAGCTAGATAACGCTCCATGATTTCAGTCGCTGAAAATAATTTTGGTGTGATCCCCTTTTCCGAACGTATATCTGCGATAATACTTAATACCTCCGGGTCATGGGATCCGCGCCTAGCGCCGTCTTTATAGATATAAAACCCTCGACCAGTTTTTTGCCCAAACCAGCCATTTTCACAGATGCGATCTGCTATTGTTACATAACGTGTATCAGGATCCCGTGTTGGGGCTGCGGCTTTGCGATTGTCCCAGCCTATGTCTAGCCCCGCGAGATCATACATAGCATGGATTCCCATTGGGTAGCCAAAATCCAAAAGTGCGTCGTCAATTTCATAAGGCGTAGCACCATCTTCCATCATGTGAGCTGCACAAACCCCGTATTTCCCAAGAATGCGATTGCCGATAAAGCCTGTAGCATTACCGGCTCTAACTGGCACTTTTCTCAAACGTTTGGCCAAAGAAAACCCAGTTGCCACCACGTCATCAGCCGCTTGCTCTGGGACGACTATTTCCAGCAATTTCATAATATTTGCTGGACTGAAGAAATGTAGGCCGATCACTTGATCTGGCCGTTTCGTCGCTGAGGATATACTATCAATGTTGAGATAGCTGGTGTTTGATGCCAGTACGGCGCCAGGCTTGATGACTTTGTCGAGCTTCTCAAACACTGCGCGCTTTACGTCTAAACGTTCGAAAACTGCTTCGATTACCATATCCACGTTTGATAAGTCATTATAATTAGTGGAGCCAGTGTACAGTGCCATTAATGTATTTTTTTCATTCGTAGTCATGCGCCCTTTTGCAACAAGCCGATCATATACTTTTTCAACGTTGCCACGGCCGCGTGCGATGCTTTCAGCATCCCTTTCGATCATTGTGACAGGTAGGCCCCCGTTCAATGCAGCCACAGTAATGCCAGCACCCATTGTACCGCCTCCAACTACACCCAATGTTTCAAGTATGCGAGGCTCAGCTCTGCTGGCCTCTGGAACTTTGGCGCTGCTGCGTTCGGCAAAGAATGCGTGGATCATGCCTTTGGATTGGTCTGAGGCCATGCACTCCATGAAACATTGCCGCTCAAGCTGTCGGCCCTCATGAAAGGGCTTTTCGAGAATTGCCCCTACACACTCGATGATTTTTAATGGTGCAATTTGTCCCCTCATTCTCGAAGTGACCATTTTCTGTGCTTTGGCTAGATCTGCACGGTAAGCTGAGTGATCCTTAAGCTGACTTGTCTCATCACAAGTCTTCCGAACAGTCTGTACTTCAGTCGCAAAAGTGATCGCGGCTCGGCGTAGATCATCTTTTGTGATGCGGTCGATGAGGCCGATATCTTTAGCTGCTTCAGCACTGATGGGTGTGCCTTTAAGCATAACGTCGAGCGCGAAAGCGGCACCACACAAGCGTGGTAATCTTTGTGTCCCACCTGCTCCTGGCAGCAAACCAAGATGCACTTCAGGCAAACCTACTCGGGCATTTGCGTCGGCAATACGATAATGACTGCCCAAAGCTATTTCAAAACCACCTCCCAAGGCGGTTCCATGCAAAGCCGCAACTACTGGCTTTGAGCAACTCTCAATGTGGTCAATGACTTCTGGTAGATGGGGCTCTTTCATCACAGTACCAAATTCTGTGATATCAGCACCAGCAGGGAATGTACGACCAGAACCGATGATTACAATTGCGGCTACAGCATCATCTGATTCTGCCGCCTTTAAACAGCCCAAAATTCCTTTGCGCACTGCATATCCCAAAGCATTAACTGGAGGATTATTAATTTCAATAACAGCAATATTTTGTTCATTTGTGCGCGTAACTTGATCGAACATTTGGTCTTCCTTTTGGTGGTACGCTTCAGCATTTCTTAGAGTATGGAGTGAGTTTAATAAAACATACTAAGTCGAGTGAGTTAAGTGCAAACAGCTTTAAGTGCCATTAGTGCAAGTTGATCGGCGATGTCTTTTTCATTTTCGTCAGTGCGAGGTTCATACCAATAAATGGGAGCATGCAGCATCATGAGAAAACTACGGACGGCGACTGAGATATTTTGTTTCCTAAAAATGCCTGATGCGATTCCAGCCTCAAGAACGGCGCGAAACATCATCTCATATTCTGTCTGTAGGACAGAAATCTCGTTGAGAAGTTCACGTTCATGAGCTGTTGTTGAGCCGGTTTCTGAGCCCCGCATCTCCTCTACAACTACCCTGTGATATGACAACTCAGAAATCATTGCCTCCACATGTGCAAAGGCCATTTTATAGAATTTCAAAGATGGTTCAGAGGAACTGTTAAACAGTGGGCGCACGCGATCCAATGTCAGTTCCACTGAGTATTTTCTGATTGCGCAGACCAATTCCCCCTTTGAACGAAAGTGGTGGTATATTTTACCTTTGGTTGCGCCTAAAGCGCGCGCTACGTCATCAATGGACGTTTGATCAACCCCGTTTGAAGCAAATGCAAGCGCTGCGGCATCCAGAATTATTGACTTTGTGGGTTTGTTTGAGGTTGCCATTTCACTTCCCGCGCGTTGCGTTTTTGGCAGCTTCTGCAAGGTCTTTCACAGCGGATTTCATAATATCCAACCCCGCTGGGTTCGAGGCATTTCCAGATTGCGCTCGGAATAAGACACCCTGCAAAATTGCAGCTAATCTAAAGAAGGAAAACGCCATATAGAAAGGCCAGTTTTCTGGTAGTGAAATGCTTCGCAATGCACAGTATTCGGATACATAATCTGCTTCGCTAGGAATTCCAATTGCAGCGCGATCAATGTTACCTAAACCTTTTGTTAGAGCGGTTTGTGGAAGCCTGAGGCCCATACATTGAAATGCTAGGTCAGCAAAAGGATGCCCAAGGGTGGAAAGTTCCCAGTCTAATACAGCGATCAACCCGCCCGCCTCTTTTCTAAACATAACATTATCGAGCCTGTAGTCACCGTGAACGATTGAGAGCTGCCCATCATCTGCAACAAGGTTCGCCTTTAGCCAGTCGATCGTCCAATCCATATCTGAATTAAGTTGGGTTTCAGAGGCGCGGTATTGAGTACTCCATCTGTTGACTTGCCGCTCAAAGTAATTGCCAGGTTTTCCAAAGGTATCTAAGTTAACTTTTGATGGATTTACATCATGAAGTGTGGCAAGTGTTTTAACCATTGAGATATATATTTGACTGCGAAAATCATTTGACTTTCCAGGTAAGGCAGGATCCCAAAAAACAGTTCCAGGCAGGAAATCCATGACGAAAAACTGTGCGCCCAATGGGCTTTCACTTTCTGATAAGTGTAGCATATTTGGAACTGGAACCTGCGTTTTTGCTAAAGCCGACATAACCCTGAATTCACGATCGACGGCATGGGCGGATTTCAGTAGTGTTCCAGGTGGCTTTGCTCGTAAAACAAATGCAACGTCTGCGTTGTCAATGACTTTGTACGTTGGATTAGATTGGCCATCTGAGAACTTTGTCATCTTTTTAAGACCGGCAAAGCCTGGAACGTACTTTTCGAGGTAACGCGACAATACTAAGGGGTCGAATGAGTAAAGTTTTTTGGCCATTTGAATGTCCTATTCAAGCGCAGGGAAGACAGCTGTATTGATCCAATCTGCTACCAGTGCAGGGCGATCTTTGCCTTCAATCTCAATGGTCATATGAAACACAAACCTCAGTTGGGTCTCTGACCTTTGAGTTACATCTTTAAGTGTGAAAACTCCTCTAATGTTACTGCCGCTCAGAACTGGATTTAAAAACCGTATTGTATCAAAACCCGAATTTAAATTCATGATTGCGTCGGGTAGGGGAGCTATAGCTTCAACGATGAAGTGGCTGGCAAATGACAGCGTTAAAAAGCCATGCGCCACAGTTCCGCCAAATGTTGTTTCAACTGCTGCTCTTTTGGGGTTGATGTGAATGAATTGCGAATCTTTGGTGAGTATAGCGAAGTTATCTATGGTCTTTTGGTCAATATGAACCCACGGGCTCAGACCGACCTGCGTTCCCACTAAAGGTAATTGAGAGCTAAGTGTTTTTTCCAGAGCTGACATAGTTTCGTTTCCGTTGACAACATACTGAGTAGTATGTTTCATGAAGTGGACTGCTGTAAAGCGCAAAATATAAAGAAGATGTCAAAGGATATTACATGGAAATGAATCTTGGACTTTCAGAGCGGGTCACAAAGTTACGTGACCGGGTGGCGCAAATCGTGCGTGACGACATTATGCAAGTGGAGCATGAATATCACGCCGAGATTTCCAAAGGGGATCGTTGGACCTTTACTGATCGTCAGGTCGAAATCATGGAGGGTCTAAAGGCAAAAGTTCGTGCTGAGGGTCTGTGGAACTTCTGGTTAACCGGCAGTGAAAAAGGTTTTGGTTTAAGTACCGTGGAATATGCATATATGGCGGAGGAACTTGGAAAATCTCCTTTGGCTGCGGAGGTATTTAATTGCTCAGCCCCAGATACCGGAAACATGGAAGTTTTTGAACGCTATGGTACGGACAAAATGAAAGAGCGCTGGTTGGCGCCGATGCTTGAGGGAAAAATTAGGTCAGCTTACGTCATGACAGAGCCTGATGTTGCATCCTCTGATCCTACAAACCTTAGTCTATCTTGTGTACGGGATGGTGATGATTATGTTTTAAATGGTGAGAAATGGTGGGCAAGTGGCGCAGGAGACCCGCGCTGTGCTGTTTATATTGTCATGGTAAAAACTGGGGGCGACGATGCACCAAAGCATAAACGCCACTCGATGATTGTGGTAGATGCCGCCGCACCGGGGATAGAAAAATTGCGGCCAATGGAAATCTATGGCCATGACGACGCACCACATGGGCACTTTCATATTCGCTTTACCGACGTACGTGTGCCTGTTGAAAACCTGCTTTTAGGTGAAGAGCGTGGTTTTGAAATTGCGCAAGGGCGGCTTGGCCCTGGGCGAATTCATCATTGCATGCGCGCTATCGGACAGGCGGAAGTGGCGCTGGAAATGATGTGTACTCGGAGTTTGAGCCGTACAGCTTTTGGTAAGCCAATAGCGATGCTAGGGGCAAATTTTGATATAATTGCTGATGCGCGTATGGAAATTGAGATGGCGCGATTGTTGTGTCTGAAAGCAGCATGGATGATGGACCAAGGAGATCCCCGAGCAGCCGCACCTTGGATTTCAAAGATTAAAGTTGTTGCGCCCTTGACGGCTTTAAAGGTTGTAGATGAAGCTGTTCAGATGCATGGAGCCGGTGGTATTAGCCAAGACACTCCTCTTGCCGCTTATTGGATGAACTTGCGGACCCTACGTTTGGCTGATGGTCCAGATGCCGTACACCGCAGGCAAGTGGCGCGTGCTGAACTGCGTAAACATACACAAGAAAAGATATAAATATGAAAGCTCTGACCTTGTTGCATGATGGATATGCGCAAAACAGTACGGGGCCGACTATAAAAGCGGGGTCAGATTGGCTGAAGTATGCGGATGTTCCCAAACCTGTGATTGACGCCAGTCAAGTTTTAATCCGGGTTTTAACCGCTGCAGTTAACCCTTCTGACCTTCACTTTATAAAAGGTGAGTACGGTCAAGTGCGTCGACTGGGAGCTGTTGCAGGTTTTGAGGGATGTGGCGTTGTTGAGCAGGGCCCAAAGGCCTTGATTGGTAAGCGGGTTGCATTTTTTGTATCCCCGGATGGATCGGGTGCGTGGGCAGAATATGCAGTTACTCAAGCTACAGCGTGCGTGCCTCTGCATGATGGTATTTCGCGAACGGATGGAGCAAACCAAATGGTGAATCCCCTGACTGCTGTTGCTATGATGCAAATGGTTGATGGGCCGGTGATTATCACAGCTGCCAACTCTCAATTAGGTAAACTGATGTTAGGACTGGCACGTGATGCTGGTATCCCAGCAATTGCGGTTGTGCGCGGTGCTACTGCTGCAAATGCTATTAAAGATTATGGTGCAACGTCCATCTTGATGACAGAAAACTCAGACTTTGTTGAGAAAGCAAGCTCTGAAACATTATTGCTCAAACCTCGCATTATGCTGGATGCTGTTGGCGACCAATTCAGTGAAAAGTTATTTACCTACATGCCAAGTCGCGCGAGATGGGTTAGTTATGGAAAGCTTTCGACACAATCTCCGTGTCTAACTCACATGGGACAATTCATATTCATGGATAAGCGCATTGAAGGATTTTGGCTGTCGAAATGGATTTCAAATGCATCCAAATCTGAATTGACAAGTGCAATTCAAAAAATACAGGCTCGATTTGTCTCTGGCTTATGGAAAACTGATGTAGCGCAGATAGTTTCTCTTAGTAAGGCTGTAAACGAGCTAGCGTCGGCTACCAAAATCAAAGACGGTAAGGTCGTATTGGATATCTCTGGAGGTTAAGTTTTGACGCCTTTTGCATTTAATAGCACACCTAGTATTCGAATGGGGCCTGGTTTGGCCAAAGATTTGGCAGGTATAATTCAGCCTCTTTGTGGAGATAGAATTTTGTTTGTCACTGACCCTGGTATGGTTGCGACTGGGTTGGTTGAGACCGCCGTGGAAAACCTACGCAGCGCTGGGCTTTTGGTTGATGTTTTTGATGCAGTCAAGGCCGACCCGCCTGAGGACATTATTTTGCTAGCTGCTGATATGGCGCGTGGTGTAAGTGGGGTTGTAGGCTTTGGGGGTGGTTCATCTTTGGATGTGGCCAAGCTTGCGGCTCTTCTTGCGGCATCCGGACAACCACTTGCCGATGCTTACGGCGTTGGGAATGCTATTGGCCCACGCCTTCCTCTAGTACTTGTTCCTACAACGTCTGGAACTGGGTCTGAAGTGACACCTATTTCCATCGTGACCACAGGCACCTCTGAAAAAATGGGTGTCGTAAGCCCTTTAATTTTGCCTGATATAGCTATCTTAGATCCCGAGCTGACGCGGGGATTGCCGCCACACGTGACGGCGGCCACTGGAATCGACGCGATGGTGCATGCGATTGAAGCCTACTCGAGCACAAACGCAAATAATAATCCAATCAGCCGGACTTTGGCTATTGAGGCTTTGCGATTAATGAGCGGTGTTCTGGAGCGGGTTGTTGATGTGCCAGATGATATTGATGCTCGAAGTGATATGCTTTTGGGCTCGATGCTTGCGGGACAAGCCTTTGCAAATTCTCCAGTCGCTGCGGTGCATGCGTTAGCCTATCCGATAGGTGGTCACTACAAAGTACCGCATGGCCTCTCCAATTCATTAGTTCTGCCACATGTTTTAAGGTTTAATATTAAAGTAGCTCCTCGAGCTTATGCACAACTTTTGCCACATGCTTTCCCAAATATTTCCGCAGAGAGTGATGCAGACGCCGCAATCAAATTCGTGGAAGCGATGGCCAAGCTCAGTAGGGATTGTGGTTTACCTCAAACGCTGCGCGAGGTTGGAATAAAGCACGATGCACTGCCAATGTTGGCGCGTGATGCAATGAAGCAAACACGCCTGCTGGTAAATAATCCACGAAAAGTGAATGAAGCAGCAGCGCTCCAAATTTATGAGGCCGCATGGTAAAGCTATCCCCAAGTGCTCGCGAAGACTACGTTGCATTTTCGACCATACCAACGCGTTGGTTTGATAATGATGTTTATGGTCATATGAATAATACTGTTCATTATCAATTATTTGATACGGCTGTAAATGGTTATCTGATTGAAAAAAATGTCTTGGATTTCAGACATGGCTCAAATGTGTTTTTGGTTGTTGAGACAGGATGTCGCTATTTCAGTGAGCTTGCGTTTCCAGATATTATCCATGCTGGTATAAACGTCAGCAAACTCGGTACGTCTTCAGTTACCTATCAGATTGGCTTGTTTAAAGGAGACAATCTGTATGCAGCAGCCGAGGGGCACTTTGTACACGTGAATGTCAATAAAAAATCAAGGCGCCCAATAAATATTGGCGCAGATTTAAGGAATTGCTTAACTAGTTTGATGACGAAAAAAGCGGAGAGTTTTTAAGCTCCCCGCTGTGATGGTTCTAAAAGCTATACGCTAAGCTAATGACCCCTGTAGTTGCTGTACTGCCTCGATACTCAGCATCGACCCCTGGTCCAGTGCCGCTCCAGTCGACATCAACATTACCGTAAGTGGTTTGTTGTACACCAACGGTTAAAGCTGCTGTGTCGGATAGGGCATACTTCGCACCAACACTAATTGCTGTCGAGCCATTTGTCATTGTGAACAGACTTGTAATGGGGTCTGAGCTTCCTGCCTCGGTTGAATAAGATGCCAAAACCGAAAGGCTATCTGTGAGTTTGCGGCCAACGCCTACCGTATATTTAGTTGACGTATCAAAAGATTCGTCGATATCAGCAGCATTAAACGCATCGTTCCCAAGCTCAATAGTTACTGGAGCACCAGCCCACTTTGCTTGATAAACTGACCCAAATAGGAGTGTTCCTTCTGCGATCCCTGTTTGGAAATTCAAAGTCAGTGTTTCGGGTCGACTAATTGCGGTTTCTGTATTGCTCAAATTTACACCAGCTAGGGGCCCCGCTCCAGTGAAGTCACTGGTCGTACCAAAAGAACTTTTTGCTTGGTATAGTAATTCGGCGCGAAGCGCGATTTCTGGAATTATGTATGCTACTCCTGCAACAACGCTTGTAGCTGAGCTCGCTGCCATGTCATAGGCTCCGGCCACGCTGACAATGCCTGACGCAAGTAAATTGTTCATGTTTGCTCCACCTAAAACTGCAAGGTTTTCGCCGACGTTATACTTTGCTAAAATTGTGGTCGTAGTAATTTTGGCGTCAGCACTCGGAACGGGGGCTGCACCTGTGTTCATTAGAATTACACCTGATGTATAATTACTAATACCAATATCGAAACCGTTAAAATTAGTTTTAAATGCAGCACTCATAAATGTTGTGTCTTTCAACGTTTTAACAGTGCCAGGAACTCCGGCGCCAACTGGTCCGGTATAATCTCTAGCAACATTGGCATTCAAAGTAGCATAGGATATACTCGCAGAGCTTCCTTCCTCATACATGAACGAAGTGCTTAACGTCTGTGCGTCAAAGCCTCCTGCGGTAGCAATGGATGCACTAGATGATAGGCATACAACAGCAAGCGTGTTGATTTTCATGATACTCTCCCAAATATACTTAAAAATTATTTTTATATTACATGTATTTATCAAAGAATTTTCTGCTAAACACAACATGTTTAATCACGGATGTTAAAATTATGGACAATTACTAAGGATAATTTATTCCGCTTCAGCGACCGTAATTAGAACTAATAAGCAGCCTATAAATTTATAAAATCAAAATAGCCCACTCCTAAGAATGGGCTATTTCAAGGAAAACTTCCGATTTTAGCTGATTTTTAAGCTATATCGAACCGATCCGTATCCATAACTTTAGCCCAGGTGGCTACGAAGCGACGGACAAAAGTGGCCTCTGCATCTGATGTTGCAAAAGCCTCCGCAAGAGCTCGCAATTGTGAATTTGATCCGAACGCTAAATCAACCCGGCTGGCTGTCCACTTCACAGCCCCTGTCGTTCGGTCACGTCCCTCGAATCGGGTCTCGTCCTCAGAAATGTCAGACCAAGTGGTGTTCATGTCCAATAGATTTATAAAAAAATCATTGCTGAGACTGCCTGGGCGATCGGTGAAAACGCCTTGAGTTGAGCCGCCTGTATTTGCTCCAAGAACCCGAAGGCCACCAATTAAAACAGTCATTTCTGGTGCAGTCAGTGTCAGCAATTGAGCGCGATCTACCAACAGCTCTTCTGCGGAAATTGTAAAGGTGTTTTGTTGGTAGTTGCGGAAACCGTCTGCTCTGGGTTCCAGCACATCAAAGGACTCGGCATCTGTTTGCTCTTGGCTTGCATCACCGCGACCTGGGGTGAAGGGAACATCCACATCGTGCCCACCAGCCTTTGCAGCCGTTTCAATGGCTGCTGCACCACCAAGTACGATAAGGTCTGCAATAGAGACTGCCTTTCCAAAGGAAGCTTGAATGCCTTCCAGCACGCCAAGAACTTTTTGAAGCTGTGCTGGGTTGTTCACTTCCCAATCTTTTTGAGGGGCCAAACGAATGCGGGCGCCATTGGCCCCGCCACGCTTGTCTGATCCACGGAATGTTGAAGCTGAGGCCCATGCGGTTGAAACCAATTCGGATACTGAAAGGTCTGTACTCATGATTTGAGCTTTTAGATCCACGATATCGGATGCGTCGAGGTTTGCATTGCCAGCAGGAATTGGATCTTGCCAGATTAAATCCTCGGCAGGAACTTCGGAACCCATATAAAGATTTTTAGGACCCATATCCCGGTGTGTGAGTTTGAACCAAGCGCGTGCAAATGCGTCAGCAAACGCATCCGGATTAGAACGGAAATGCTGTGAGATTTTCTCATATTCAGGATCCATGCGCAGCGCCATATCAGCAGTTGTCATCATCAAAGGTACTTTTGATCCTGAACCATCAACCTGGGGAGCATGGTCTGCGTCAGAAAGGTTTGTGGCATGCCAGATATTTGCGCCGGCAGGGCTTTTGGTGAGCTCCCAGTCATAGCCCAATAGCACGTCAAAATAACCATTGTCCCATTTGATTGGGTCAGAAGTCCAAGGACCTTCAACGCCACTTGTGGTTGTATGAATACCGACACCGCTTTTGAACTCATTTTTCCAGCCAAAGCCTTGCTCAGCGATGCCTGCACCCTCTGGCTCAGCCCCAACTAGGTCAGGGTCTCCCGCTCCATGAGCTTTACCAAAGGTATGTCCACCTGCCACAAGGGCCACCGTCTCTTCGTCATTCATTGCCATCCGACCAAATGTATCACGGATATCAAAACCGGAAGCTACAGGATCAGGATTTCCATTAGGACCTTCTGGGTTAACATATATTAAGCCCATTTGCACAGCGGCCAATGGGCTTTCTAGATCACGTCCTTTGCTGTATCGGTTGTCATCGAGCCAGACATCTTCAGTGCCCCAATAGATATCTTCTTCTGGCTCCCATACATCTACACGGCCGCCACCAAAACCAAAGGTTTTGAAGCCCATAGATTCTAATGCAACGTTGCCGGTTAAAATCATAAGGTCTGCCCAAGACAAGGATTTGCCGTACTTTTGTTTGATGGGCCACAACAGGCGACGTGCTTTGTCCAAGTTGCCGTTGTCTGGCCAGCTATTTAGAGGTGCAAAGCGTTGTTGGCCAGATCCACCGCCTCCACGACCGTCCGCCGTACGATATGTGCCTGCACTGTGCCATGCCATGCGAATAAAGAACGGACCGTAGTGGCCATAATCTGCAGGCCACCAATCTTGACTGTCCGTCATCAACGCGGTGAGGTCAGCTTTTACTGTTTCTAGGTCTAATTTTGAAAATTCAGCGGCATAATCAAAATCTGGGTCCATTGGGTCTGACAGATCAGAATGTTGCGCCAAAATTTTCAAGTTTAGCTGGTTTGGCCACCAATCTGTATTGGAGCGGCCGCGTGACGCTGCATTTGTTGCTGTACCATGCATGATGGGGCATTTGCCTCCACTCGATATACCATTACCGTCCATAAATATGCTCCTCAGCTTTTTTAACTTTAGGTTAAATTTATTCGTAATTCCGCTGCTCTCAGAGCGCAACAAATAACGAATGTTACGTTACAATATTTTTAGAAAACGCAGGCTTGATTTACGTTATTTAAAACAAATCAGCCCAGTAAAACAAATTAGCCCAGCCCGTTGTCCACATTTGATTATTTATTTAATGCATAAACCTGTGTGTTCAAGACATTCCCTAAAACGTTGTGATAGCTATTCCGATTAGCACTAAGACCAGCGACGAGCGTATGATCATTATTATTTCTTTTGTTAACTTTATTCTAGAGCTACAAGGATCTTGTTTCCTGTAAAGAGTTTTGAGCAATAACTTCCTAGTTAATTTCAAGTTTGGGCAATGATTTAATCATATCATCCACACTTTTCATCTGTGCAAGAAACGGCTTAACCAAGTCCAAAGGCAAAGCACTGGGCCCATCGCATTTTGCTTCTTTAGGGTTTGGATGCGCTTCTAAAAACAGTCCTGCAATACCAATGGCCAGCCCTGCACGTCCAAGCTCGGCCAATTGACCGCGGCGTCCACCTGAAACTTTTGAAGAGGGGTCGCGCATTTGAAGAGAGTGGGTCACATCGAAAATAATAGGCGCGTCATTGCTACAGGATTTCATTGTTCGAATTCCGAGCATATCTACAACTAAATTATCATATCCAAAGCACGTGCCGCGTTCACAGAGTAAAATATTTTCGTTTCCACATTCCTTAACTTTTTCAACCAGGTTCTGGATCTGCTGGGGGCTCATAAATTGAGGTTTTTTAACATTTATTACTGCATTTGTTGCGGCAATAGCTGCAATAAGGTCAGTTTGCCGAGCCAAAAATGCTGGGACTTGTAGTATGTCGCAGACTTCTGAGACTGGCGCTGCTTGGGAAATTTCATGAACATCAGTGAGAACAGGTAAATCAAAAGTGTTTTTAATTTCTTGAAGAATTTTCAGGCCCTCATCAAGGCCGGGCCCTCTGAAAGAATGTATCGATGAACGGTTAGCTTTATCGAAGGAAGCTTTAAAGATATAAGGAATACCTAGCTCGCGAGTTGCACGTGCAAAAGTCTCAGCGACACGCATCGCAAGATCTCTACTTTCTATAACGTTCATTCCGCCAATAATGGTCATGGGCTGGGTATTGCCGAGCGAGAGGTTTGAGATTTTGACATCAGCCATTTGATTATACCTCTAAAAAATTGATTTTTATAATATATTTAACTCAAAGGAACTTTTTGTACGCCGTACCTTTGAACTTGGCAGTTCTAGTCTTTTCCTATAAATTATCGGTTAAGTCTAGTAAAGGTAGGTTTGTGTATGCCCCAGAAATCCGCAGTAGAACCTGCCGCCACGGTTCTGAACGTCATTCGATGTTTCACATTGGGCTTTGCGCAAATGGAGACTGCGCTTGTCAGTCCAGAGATGCAAAAAATTGTTTCCCAAGCATGCGGACTAATTTTTGAAATGGAAGGTCGACTGATCCTCACAGGCGTTGGTAAAAGTGGGCATATGGCCCGCAAACTTGCAGCAACATTTGCTTCTACGGGCACTCCAGCCTATTTCATGCATGCTGCTGAGGCCAGTCATGGTGACCTTGGAATGATACAAAGTAGTGACGTTTTGCTATTGTTGTCTTGGTCTGGTGAGACACGTGAACTGTCTGATAGTATTTCCTATGCTCTTCGATTCGACGTACCTATGATTGCGATTACCGGTGGGGCGGAAAGCACTTTGGCTCGAAAAGCGCAATATTCGTTGGTCTTACCACAAGCGAAAGAGGCCTGCCCTCATAACCTTGCGCCAACGACTTCCACTTTACTGCAGGTCGCCATGGGTGATGCACTGGCAATTACTTTGCTGCGTATGCGTGGTTTTTCAGAAGAGAGCTTTCGTGATTTCCACCCTGGCGGAAAGCTCGGCGCAGTCTTGCAGCCAATTTCTGATATTATGCACGAAAGTAAACAATTACCTCTTTTGTAACAAACGGTACCAATTTTTGATGTCATAGCTGAAATATCAAATAGGGGTTTTGGAATTGTTGGATTGCAGGATGAGAGTGGAAAATTGACTGGTGTCATTACGGATGGCGATGTTCGGCGTTATCTTGAGAAAAATGCAAATGGCTCAATGAAATCAGTAATGTGGTCTGCTACTGCAACAGAGATAATGTCTGCTGTTTCTATCACTTTTGAGACAAATCAGCTTAGTGCTCACGCGCTACATGTTCTGCAGGACCGCAAGATATCCGCCGCATTTGTGGTTGAAAATGAAAAGCCTATTGGTCTGGTCACAATGTTGCAGTTGCTTGAACTTGGGGTCGCTTAAGGCCAGCCATTTTCTCTTAAGACAATTTCAATACGTTCAATATCCACTGGATTGTTGAGTTCCCAAAATACTCGGCCTTTGCCCGCAACCTCAACGCATCTGACTTTGACACCTTGCTCCAAAAAACGGAGCTGCTCGAGGCCTTCAAGCTTTTCCAGCGGCCCTTCTGGCCACTCTGTATATTGCGCAAGTGTCTTGGGGCGATAAGAATAGGCGCCGACGTGATGAAATACGGGTGTCTCATCACCACCTTGATAAATCTCATCGTTGTAAGGAAGGACTTCCTTTGAAAAGTAAAGCGCATCATTTTGATTGTCAAAAACGGAGGTTGTGCCGCCCACACGCCCGTTTTTGCGATCCTCAAGAAATAGATTTAAAGTATTGCCGTCACAGCGCAGCACGGGTGTTGCCATTTGCACGCTTGGGTCGCGCCGCATCTCATCGATCATGTCTGAAATGAACCAATGTGGCGTAAGAGGAGCGTCACCTTGTAAGTTTATAACAATATCTGGGGTTGTTGAAAGGGATAACAAAGCCTCAGCGACTCGCTCTGTTCCATTTCTGCAGCTGGAGGAGGTCATCAATACTTGGCCACCAAAGCGCGCAACTTCTTGTGCGATGCGTTGGTCGTCCGTTGCGACGTAAATATTATCTATGTTTGGCACCTGACGTGCAGTATCCCAGCTGCGTTGGATTAGGGATTTTGAAACCCCAGTCGCGCCGCTTAGAGCAGCGAGTGGCTTGCCCTCGTAGCGGGTTGAGGCATAGCGGGCCGGAATAATAATTATTGTTGTATCTGTCATGACTGCTTAATGACTTATTTATATTCAACGTCCAAGCGTTGTTTTGTTACCACGGTCGTGGAGGCAAGAAAATGCTTCAAATGCATTGAACTTATTTGTTCTATAGTTACTGAGGAAAATTATTTTTCATATTAGCCTTTCCATTTTTGAAGTGTTATTCCACCGTCAGTTAAGTGCTAGGAAGTTTTATGCTAAAAGTTTTAACTATTATTTTTATTGCATTAGGTTTGAATGCGTTAGCATCAGAGATATCAATAAAACTGCCATTGGCATTAACTGAGGACGATTTTCGACCCGTTAATTTAGATGAAGCAGAGCTTGGCCAGTTGCTGTTTTATGACCCAATTCTATCCGGTAACAGAGAGGTTGCATGCGCAACCTGCCATCATCCAAAATTAGGTACTGGAGATGGCCTTTCTCTTTCTCTTGGTGATGGCGGTAAAGGCTTGGGTGTTAAGCGTGTTGTTGATCAAAATAATTTACCAGAACAGAGGGTCCCACGTAATGCGCAACCCTTGTTTAATCTTGGGGCCAAACAAATAAAAACGCTTTTTCATGATGGTCGCGTTGAGGTTGATACGTCTCGACCCTCGGGTTTGAGGACGCCTTTAGAAGATGAAATGGTGGGTGGCTTTGCATCGATAATTTCTGCTCAAACTATGTTTCCTGTACTGTCAGCGGATGAAATGGCGGGACATTATTCAGAGAACGAAATTTCTGAAGCGGTCCGCCGTGGAGTGCTGACGGGTGAGAATGGTGCTTGGGCTCTGATCGCTAAGCGCGTAGCTTCCATTGATGAATATTCAAATCATTTTTCTCGTATTTATAAACATATAAATGATCCCAATGACATAAAATTCACGGACATTTCAAATGCTATTGCTGCATTTATGGAATTTGAGTGGCGATCAGATACTGCTCCATTTGATGAGTTTTTAAGGGGAAAAACTACGTTTTCAGGTTTACCAGAAAACGGAATGGGACTATTTTATGGTGAAGCCAAATGTGTTCAATGCCACAGTGGCGCCCTTTTCACGGATCAGGAGTTTCATGCTATGGGCCAGCCACAGCTTGGCCCCGGTAAGGCGGCACGGTTTCAAAACAATTCACGAGATGAAGGTCGTTTTCGCGTTACGGGCGTTGATTCTGATAAGTATGCGTTTCGTACTCCATCATTACGCAATGTGGCCCTTACAGGACCATGGGGACACGCAGGTGCATACAATAATTTAGTTGAGTTTGTTGGTGGGCACTTAGACCCTCTTTCAGCCATTGAAAATTACAATCGCTCTAGTGCTGTTTTGACAGATTTTGACACTGTCGATTGGGCCATTATGAATGATCCCCTGGAAATTTCTGCGATAAAAAAATCTATAAAAATGGAGGCCGTAAGCTTATCGCGCAATGATGTAAATGCGCTTGTTGCCTTTCTTGAAACTTTAACAGACACGACAGCACAACGTGGTAGGCTGGGTATACCTAAATCAGTGCCTAGTGGCCTTAAAGTACCAAATCCCTAGCGCTGTATTCTAATAATTTGGTCAGCTTTAGCTGAGTGATGGGTGACTAAACCATTGGGCCATTCGACTGTAATATTGGCCTGTTTTGAAGTCCCCAATCCGAAGTGAAGCGGCACAGCTTGACCACCAGCATGCCCACCTCCAATTACCAATTGCTGGCTGTCGTTTCCAACCTTGACCAAAGCGCCGACCGCGTTAACGTTTCCACCGTCTTGCAGTAACGTTATGCCAATCCAGTGGCCTGATGTTTCTGTTATATTGCGGTAAATTTCCATTGGCGCTCGTCTATTCAAAACAAGAATATCAAGCAGCCCATCAAGATCAAAGTCAGCAAGGGCTGCACCCCTACCTCTTTCTAAACTGGCGACACCCGCAGTTTGTCCAGCCTCCAAGAATGTACCGTCAGATTGTTGAATTAATAAATTGTTTGGGTCGCGAATAGCATTCGAAGGCATCTGATCCACGTTACCCTTTGAAATGAAAAGATCTGCACGACCATCATTGTCGACGTCCCCAAATTGAGCATGCCAACCCGTTGAAGGTCGCCCATCATCCCCAAAATATGGACGGTGAGCATATGTCCCGGTGGAGAATGGTGCATTGCTGTAGGTGCCATCTGCGCCGGCAATTCTCAAAAGCTGATCGCCCATTGATGTCAAGACGACTTCATCGCGCCCATCACCAGTGATGTCACGGCTTGCAATTCCCATGCCCCAAATGGAAATTTTTTTCCAACCATCAGCGTCGTTTAAAAAACGACCTTCTGAAATATCCCACATCTGTTCGTAGCCATTACGAACATAATATTGCCGGTCGTTAGAAATTCGTAACCGCTTTGTTCCGCTAGCATCGCGAGCTGCAAGCATCGAGAGTGAACAAAACCCAGGCTCTAATGCGACCGTTCTATAAGTCCCAGTCTCAGGTATGATTAATTGATGGCTATCGCACGCGAAAAATGGGCCGTCTGGATCATTCAAATCCACATAGTTCCCAATAGCCATATATGGAAGACTTTCGTCCTGCCACCAGGCACTAAACGCGGTAGACCATTGATTTATATTAGGAATTTTAAACTCTTTGGTGGCATCTGTGAAATTGCAATCTTCACCACCTTTCAAAACAATATTGTTACCAAGGCGAAGAACAAAAAGATCCATATAGCCATCACCATTTATGTCTATTGGATATGCACCAGTGGAACCTAGTATATTGGGAAGGTCATATTCTTGAAACTTAAAGTCCCCTTGGTTTAACAAAAGCATTGCCGGTTCATCACCGCCTGAAGCAAATATATCTGGTAAAGAATCTCCGTTGCAGTCCATTACAGCAACGCCTCCACCAACAAAATGGTTCCAATCACCAGCATAAGTATGGTGTGGTAAATTATTTGAAAGATCTTGAAATAAAGGTGTGGCGTTGCCTGGTGAGGCAAATACCATTACTAGTAGAAATATCTTTTTCAAAGCTTTTGTCGCCCTTCGGCTATTACTGTTTTCGTTAATAAAGTGTGAGCTAATGCGGTTGCTCCGTGGGCCCATACCAATTCGCCCCAGGGTTGTATCTCAATCTGTGTTTCGTAATGGCTATGGTTCAGGGCTAAGGTCCGCATCTCATTAAGCATTTTTTCAGAGTATAAATAATCGTAACGAAGTGGCTGGCCGGACAAAATAATCAATTTTGGATCAAAAAGGTGAATTATATTAGAAAGCGCGATCGCTAAGTAACGTCCAGCACGATCAAAAATTGTGCTAGTGGCGGGATCACCACTAGCCGCTTTTGTGTAAAGTTTTTTGAGAGTATCGGATAAAATTTGAGGCTCATCTGGAGAGATACCAAGAATTGTGGAGGCTTCACGAGCTAAGGCATAGTCGGCCAGATATGCCTCAAGGCAACCGCGCTGGCCGCACCTGCACAAAGCGCCATCTATTTGGACTTTGGTATGACCAAGCTCTAGTCCCATTCCATGGTCACCACGGAAGAGTTGATTGTTACTAACAAACCCCATTCCAACGCCATTTTCTACTGTTATGACGGCGAAGTTATTAAGTGCGCGGCCTGCTCCAAACCAAAGTTCAGCAAGAGTTAGCACGTTGGCATCATTATCGATACAAACTGGTATCCCAAAATGGGAAGCAAAGAAACTACCCAATGGTATCTCAGTATCGATTAAAAGTGGAGACCATGCAACAATACCAGTCTCATGATCTACCTTTCCAGAGATACCTATTCCTATAGCTGAAATAGAATTTTGTGAGACTTTGCTGGCATTACATAATTGCTTAATCAGTATCTCTGTATCGGCTAACAGTTGACTTTTTGTTTTTTGTTCAGCCTTGACTTTCAAAGTCGTACTAGCAAGAATTTTACCGCTAAAGTTGGCTAAAATTGCGGTATGTTTTTCGTCAGATAATTTTACGCCCACGACGTTAAGGGCGTTAGACACTAGCTCGAGTGCAACAGGTGGTCTCCCACGACTAGTTTCGCGAGCCACTCCTTCAACTTCTTTTATGAAACCATCCGCTATCAAGTCAGCTGTTAATGCAGTAATTGATCCAGGACTAACATTAAGTGCTCGAGCAATTGATGAACGTGGGATTCGGCCACTTGCTCTGATAAGCTCAAAAATTTGCTGCCTTAAAGAGGATATCTCGCGTTCGGTTGGGCGTAATATTGGACCGTATCCTCCAGAATCAGACGCAGTGATTGGGTTGATTCTATTGTTGAATACTTCCTTTAACATTAGTTCACACTTTGAATTATATAGCCTTATTTTTCAGGAAATACTTAAGTTTTTCCATATATTTCAGCTTTAACACCCATCCTTATCAATTTGTACGACTTTATATATAGAGGCATTTAAAATATAGTTTGACAAGTGAATTAAATACATCAGAATGATTTGGTAGCTTTGATTAGCGACAGCTCGCATGAGCTCTAAAATCTTTGGGAGGAATGAAATGAATAAATTAGTTTTGGCGGCAGCTGTAGCGGTTGCAGGCTTTGCCGGCTCTTCAGTATTTGCAGAAGGAATGGCAATTGGTGTGTCTTGGGCCAGTTTCCAGGAAGAGCGCTGGAAAATTGATGAGGCAGCAATGGTTGCGGCTATTGAGGCTGCTGGAAATACTTATGTTTCCGCAGATGCAGAATCTTCATCAGCTAAGCAGCTCACCGATATCGAGGCCTTGATTACTCAGGGGGTTGACGCTCTGATCATTAATGCTTGGGACAAAGATGCGATCTTCCCAGCAATTGAAGCTGCTGCAAATGAGGGAATTCCAGTTATTGGCTATGACCGCTTGATTGAAGATGCGCGTACCTTCTATTTAACGTTTGATAACGTTGGCGTTGGCCGCATCATCGCAAAGTCTGTAAAGGCTGTGCAGCCAACAGGAAACTATGCTATTATTAAAGGCGATCCCGGTGATCCGAACGCAATGTTCTTGCTTCAAGGCATGATGGAAGTAATCGGTGATGATGTTGCCGCTGGAACAATTAAAATTGTTGGTGAATCATTCTCCGATGGTTGGAAGCCTGAAAATGCTCAGAAAAACATGGAGCAGATACTTACAGCAAACGACAATAACGTTGACGCTGTTTTATCAGAGAATGACGGCATGGCTGGTGGCGTAGTGGCGGCACTTTCAGCACAGGGCCTAGTAATCCCAGTTGGTGGTCAAGACGGCGACTTAGCGGCGATTAACCGTGTTGCTCGTGGTTCTCAAACAGTCTCAGTTTGGAAAGACGCTCGTAATCTTGGTAAAGCCGCAGGTGAAATTGCATCAGCTTTAGCGAGTGGTACAGCTATGTCTGACATTGAAGGTGCTTCAATGTTTGATGGTGGCGAAAAAGGAATTGCAATTCATGCTATTCTGATGGAACCAACACCATTAACACGGGATAATCTTAGTGTTGCAATCGATGGTGGCCACATTAGCAAAGCTCAGGCTTGCGAAGGTGCAATTGCCGGCGTAGACGGCTGCTAAATTAATAATCACGCTAGGCGCTGGTCTCATATGAGCCAGCGCCTTTTTTATTTTTTTGGGCAACAATGCACTCTTGAAAATATCAAGCGTCAAATTTTTTATGGTAAAATGGTTTCTTTAAAAACTTCTTATAACCGTGCTGGATTCATCAAAATGAGTGAAACGCCTTCATCTAATACCGCAACTGAAAGTAGCAAAAATGCTATCTCAAAATTTTTAAAAGCTACTGAAATTGATACACGCCTTCTTGGTATGCTTGGGGCCCTAGCGCTGATTTGGTTTGGGTTTCATTTTTACGGAGTTATTTTTAATAACTTTGGCGCATTCTTGACGCCCCGAAACTTGTGGAATCTTTCAGTACAAACGTCATCAATTGGTATTATGGCGACCGGAATGGTTTTGGTTATCGTTACTCGTAACATTGATTTATCAGTGGGATCGATGATCGGCGTTATTGCTATGGCAATGGGTCTTTTACAGGTTGAAATTCTGCCTCAAATATTTGGTATTGGGCACTGGACAATTTGGATCGTTGCAGTTGCCGCGGGATTAATTTTTGGCACACTAATTGGGGCTCTCCATGGGTGGTTGATTGCCTATCGTGAGATACCTGCTTTTATTGTTACGTTAGGTGGCCTGATGGTATGGCGAGGCATGTCGTTTTTGTCTGCGGGTGGGCGTACAATTTCTCCAGTGGATAGCACTTTCGCATTGCTCGGCGGTGGGCCCTATGGCGCGGTTGGCGCTTCTCTCAGTTGGGTTATCGGAGGCGTAGCTTGCATCGGGGTGGCCTACATAATCTATTCAGGACGGCAGTCACGAATTAAACATAACTTCCATCTCCGCCCAAAGTGGGCTGACTTGATGCTGGGTGTTGCTGGTTGCGCAACGATAATTGGGTCTGTACTTTTAGTTAATTCTTATCCTTGGCCGAAGGGTATTGTTCGCCAGTATGGTGCAAAGATTGGGCAAGACCTTGAAGGTACATTTATCAGCCACGGATTTGCAATTCCAGTTTTAATTCTCGTTGCAGTTGGCATTGCGATGACTATATTGATGACCCGGACCCGTTTTGGACGTTATGTTTTTGCCATTGGAGGCAACCCGGAAGCGGCTTCATTAGCTGGCATTGACACCAAGTGGGTTACAATGAAGGTCTTCGCGTTGATGGGTACGCTTACGGCCATAGCGTCTGTTATCGCTTCCGCTCGCTTGAATTCCGCTACGAATGCTTTGGGCACCTTGGATGAACTGTACGTTATTGCCGCCGCAGTAATTGGTGGCACATCCTTGTCCGGTGGTGTCGGTAAAATTTATGGAGCTATTCTTGGAGCCCTAGTGATGCAAAGCCTGCAATCAGGTATGGTTTTGATCGGATTTGACAGTGCTATTCAGCGTATTGTCGTTGGGATGGTACTGGTCATGGCTGTATATCTCGATATTCTTTACAATAAACGCGTTAAGTGAGGATAACATTATGGCTAATACAGGGACCCCTTTGGTCGAGTTAAAAGATATTTCAATCTCATTTGGAGGTATCAAAGCTGTGGATCGGGTAAGCGTCGATCTTTACCCTGGAGAGGTTGTAGGCCTTCTTGGACATAATGGTGCTGGCAAGTCAACTTTGATTAAATGTTTGTCTGGAGCATACAAAGCCGAATCTGGAGAAGTGTTTATTAATGGTAACAATGTAGTCATTAATAATCCACGAGATGCTCGGGATCAGAATATTGAAACTATTTATCAGACGCTTGCTTTAGCAGATAACTTGGATGCTGCGTCTAACCTTTTTCTTGGACGGGAACTGATCAGCAAGGCGGGCTTCCTTGATGAAAGCAAAATGGAAGCGGAAACCCGCAGTATAATGGCGCGTTTAAACCCCAATTTTCAAAAATTTGATGTACCCGTTTCAGCACTTTCAGGTGGGCAGAGACAGTCAGTAGCTATTGCAAGAGCGGTGTATTTTGACGCCAAGATTCTAATTATGGATGAGCCGACCGCAGCGCTTGGGCCGCAGGAAACAGAAATGGTTGCGGAATTGATCCAAGAATTAAAAAATCAAGGGCTTGGAATTTTTCTAATCGAGCATGATATCCACAATGTCATGAAGCTTTGTGACCGAGCCAGTGTTATGAAGAATGGGGTGCTTGTTGGAACAGAAAGAGTTTCAGATGTGACTGAGGACGATATTCTTTCAATGATCATCTTGGGCAAAAACCCAAAAGTGGCTGCTTAAATTTTGTTTATTGGCCTTGATCTTGGGACTTCTGGTCTGAAGGGCATCGTTATTGACGAAACGCAAAAACTCCTCGCGGAAACAACTGCTCCTTTAAATGTTAATCGGCCACAGGACGGGTGGTCGGAGCAATGCCCCCAAGATTGGCTCGATGCCGCTAATACTGTAATGCAGTCACTTGCCAAGCAACTTGACCTAAGCCACGTACTTGCGATTGGACTTTCTGGACAGATGCATGGCGCAACTTTGCTGGACCGTGAAGATCAAGTTTTGCGGCCATGTATATTGTGGAATGATACACGGTCTGCGCAAGAAGCTAACGAATTTGATTCTAATCCAATATTTCGCCGTTTGACTGGTAATATTGTATTTCCAGGATTTACCGCACCAAAGCTTGCATGGATACGCAAATATGAACCGCGCATTTTTGATCGACTTGCCAAAGTTTTGTTACCGAAAGATTATCTGCGCTTATGGTTGAGCGGGGAACATGTGTCAGACATGTCGGATGCGGCTGGGACGTCATGGCTTGATATGCAAAAGCGAGACTGGTCAGATGATTTATTAGCAGAGAATGGCTTAGACCGGTCTCACATGCCGCGGCTTGTTGAAGGCTCTGAGGTGTCTGGTGTTCTCCGCGATGTGCTTGCCAACCGTTGGGGATTGAGAAAATCAGTGATTATTGCGGGCGGTGGCGGCGATAATGCAGCCAGTGCAATAGGTGTAGGGGTTGTAAATCCGGGGGAAGCCTTTGTTAGCTTGGGCACATCTGGCGTATTATTTGCGGCCTCTGACGCCTATCAGCCAGATGCCGCAAGTGCTGTTCATACTTTTTGTCATTCAATTCCAGATACATGGCATCAAATGGGTGTCATTCTTGCAGCTGCCGATGCTATGAGCTGGTTTGGAAATGTGGTTGGCGCGCAACCAAAAGATCTGACCACTGCGCTTGGAGCACTCCAAGCACCTTCAAATACCTTGTTTTTACCTTACCTCGGTGGCGAGCGAACACCCCATAATGATGCCAAAATCCGGGCCTCATTTTTAAATCTCGACCATAGATCTGATAAAGTTACTATGGCCCGTGCAGTTGTTGAGGGTGTTACATTCGCTGTTTGTGATAGTTTTGATGCGTTAACTGAAACTGGCAATAAAATTGAACAATTGCTTGCTGTAGGTGGTGGCGCAAAATCTAATTATTGGGTTCAAGCGATTGCGACAACACTTGGGTTGCCTGTTAGCATTCCCGTGTCAGGTGACTTTGGTGGGGCATTTGGTGCTGCAAGACTTGGAATGATTTCCCTAGGTGGTAGTCTTACTGATATTGCAACAGCCCCAAAAATAGAGCGTGTAATTGACCCCATTCTACCGTTACAGGACAGCTTCTTATCTGCTTTGAAATCATACCGTAAGGCTTATAAAGCCATAAAAGCGATATCATAGAGGATTAATATGACTGATTTTTTCAAAAATATAGGCAATATTAAATACGAAGGTCCAAACTCAGAAAATGACTTTGCCTTTCGGCACTATAATCCCAGTGAAATTGTGATGGGTAAAACCCTAGAAGAACATCTGCGGTTTGCAGTTGCCTATTGGCATTCGTTTGCTTGGGAGGGTAGCGATCCTTTTGGGGGGAAAACGTTTGATCGTCCCTGGTTTGGTTCTAAGATGGATTTGTCTAAACTTAAGGCCGATGCAGCATTTGAGATGTTTGAAATTCTGGGTGTTCCGTTTTTCTGTTTTCATGATGCAGATGTTAGGCCAGAAGGAGATAGTTTTGCCGAAAATAGTCGTAATCTAGAAGAGATCGTAGATTACTTTGAAGGTAAAATGGAAACCTCTAAAACTAAGTTACTTTGGGGAACGGCTAACCTGTTTTCACACCAACGTTTTATGGCTGGTGCCGCTACCAATCCAGATCCTGAAGTTTTTGCCTTCAGTGCTGCAACTATCAAAATTTGCATGGACGCTACCCATAAACTAGGTGGTCAAAATTACGTTTTGTGGGGTGGTCGTGAAGGTTATGAAACATTGCTTAATACAGATATGGGTCGCGAACGGCAGCAAGCAGGGCGCATGCTTCAAATGGTCGTGGATTATAAGTATAAAATAGGTTTCACAGGTTCAATTTTGATTGAGCCAAAGCCGCAGGAACCAATGAAGCATCAATATGATTACGATGTGGCAACAGTATATGGCTTCCTGAAAGACTTCGATTTAGAGAATGAGGTCAAAGTAAATATAGAGCAGGGGCATGCAATACTTGCTGGGCATTCTTTTGAGCATGAGCTCGCTCTCTCCAGGGAGCTGAATATTTTTGGCTCCATTGATATGAACCGTAACGACTATCAATCTGGTTGGGACACCGATCAATTCCCAAATAATGTACCTGAAGTTGCTCTTGCTTACTACGAGGTGTTGAGGGCCGGGGGCTTTAAAACTGGCGGAACTAATTTTGATGCCAAGCTGCGCCGTCAATCACTCGCTGCCGAGGATTTGATTTTGAGCCATGTTGGAGCTATGGATGTATGCGCCGCCGGCCTCAAATCAGCTGCTAAGATGCTCGAAGACGGTAAGCTTGAGGAAGAACGTGAAGCGCGCTATGCGGGCTGGGAGACCCATAAAGGTAGGGCATTTATGTCAGATGATTTAACAGCTATTACCGATAAAGTATTAAATGACGATATAAACCCGCAACCGCGTTCGGGTCGCCAAGAGCGACTAGAAAACCTTGTTAATAGATACGTTTAAATTAAGTTCTGTTTGTTAAGATATCAAAGAAAAGAGCGATTTGTTATTTTCAAGAATAGTGTTCCTCAAAGCCTTTTGAACTCAGCTCTAATACACTGGGCAGCGGGTAACCCATAAACTTATACGGAGAAAGGTGTGTATATTTTTAGACGATGTGCTCATCAAATTGGGTTTCAAGAGACCACAAAATATACTTAATTTCTGCTTAAAAAGTGGGCATAGAATGAGACGAATACCATATACTCCGTTACTTCTTGGTCTTGCTGGCCTGTTACCTTTTATCTGGGGCGCTGCAACTATTATTAGCCCTCAACTTCGAGATTGGGGCACTGATCACCTGGGGGTAGGTTTTGTTGCGGCTAAAGTCCTGAACATTTATGGAACTGTAATCTTAAGTTTTATGTCGGGTATACTTTGGGGATTTGCGGCTAATGCTTCCGGTTTTCGAGCCACCTTAGGATATATTTTATCTGTGATGCCGGCTCTAGGAATCTTTTTTCTGTTGGCTGTCAGCCAAGAAAATTTTGGGATCTATTTACTAATTGGATTTTCTGCACTTTTGGTACTGGATTATCTATTTTCAAAACTAGATTTGGTGCCAAATTGGTGGATGAGCTTGAGATTGATATTGACTTGTGTGGTCGTCTCTTGCTTGGTTCTTGGCATTTTGGCTAGTTAAGCGGTGCGTAATGAAAAATTTAGACTTAGAGCTGCGTCATGATTAGCTTTTTGGAACATATGCGCCAAAGTAAGTTCCTACCATTTGCGCATAGGGGGGCCAGTAAAATTGCGCCTGAGAACACGTTTGCAGCCTTTCATAAAGCATATGATCTTGGATTTAAAATTATTGAGACCGATGTTCAGTCCTCTCGAGATGGTACTCTTTATAGCTTCCACGATAGCTGCCTAAAGCGATTAACTGGCGACCCACGTCGTTTTGAGATGCTTTCAAGTCAAGAAATTGATGCGCTTTGGGTAGAAGGTGGGCAAAGAATACCAAAACTTACAGATTTATATGCGGCCTTTCCAAATGCTTATTTCAATCTTGATGCTAAGTCGTGGTTGTCTGTTCAACCCTTGGTCAGCCTTCTTAAAGATGTGGATATTCGTAATCGGACCTGTGTTGGCAGCTTTAGTCAAGCTCGTCTCGACCAAATTTTAAGTGGGTCGCAAGGGCTGGACTGCCTGCATTCCGTAGGTACCAAATCGGTTGTTAAGCTGTTTACAAGCTTTGCTATCGGATTGCCGTTCAAAACAAATGCAGCATGTGCTCAGCTGCCAGTTCGCCATTTTGGACTATGTCTTATAAATGCTAAAACAATAAAACATTTTAAGTCATTTGGTTTGAAAACATACGCGTGGACTATAAACGACCCTCTGGAAATTAATCATCTCATTGACATCGGTGTAGATGGTATAATGACTGACGATTGTGAATTACTTAAATTGATTTTAGTCCAAAGAAATATGTGGGTCGATTGATAAAAAAGCCGAACAAAAAAATCTAAATGCCTGGACGTAGCCTGAGTTTACTTTATTTAGGACAACCCTAAAGCTTCTCATAAATTTTGGTCTTTAATCAAAAATTGAACTTTAAAAGTTATCTGGTTTAGAATTTCGAGCGCAGCGCTTTTTGTGCATCCTGAACAAAAGAGGCGCTAGAATCCCTTGATAAAGGCCGTTTGCCAAGCTTTTCAATGGGCTGAAATAAAAAAGCCGTGATATCTTATTATAATAGGGTAATCGGCGCCACAACTCAACGAATGCATCAACTCCCACAAAGAGATGTCCTTGATATCGAGCGTGAATTTGCTTCGTGGCCTGATCTTCAGACAGCCCCCATTCTAATGTGGATTCTGCAGTTATTTCAATAAAACTAATATCCCCTGAGGACAAACGCTCGTAATGCTTAATCTCTCGGCTGCAAATTGGACATTCGCTATTATAAAGGACTTCGAGTTTTGTCATGAGGTGCTTTCAAACATTTTCCATACTGGTAGATATTGTGTTGCTACAGGATGTCCAGTTCTGGACTGAATACTCTTTTAATTGAACCAACTGAACTGCTAGCCAGTGTCCGTCGTATGTGAAGGCGTGGCTAAAGTGTAACCCGCGTCAATATATTGATATGGTGGTTCAGTTTCTGCAAAAATCAACTATAGATTTAGGGTCATAAATAGTAAGAATCGTGCCCACTATTTATGCGGTATAACTGTATAGTAATTTGACTTTCGAAGATTATATTCGAGTTTTCCTAAGGTAGTGATCAAGGCCTCAGAAAAATTGTTGTTCGGGCACGGAATAAACATTTATATTGTAACAAACGCATTTCTAAATTAGAATGAACAAAATAATAACGCCAAGAATAATAAAAATGATCAATAGTCGTTTGGCTTTAAAATTAAAATTATCACTTTTATCCTACACCGCTTTGTTAGTGGTAGTTACGATGCTTTTGTTTCAAAAGCCGCTTCTACAGCACGCAATATCTGTATCTGATTTATTTAGTTTGCACGGATTTGTGCAGCTGTTTTCCCTACAAGTACTTCAGTTTTGTCTACTGTTTTCAGCATTCTTAATCATTTCAATTTTTTCGATCTACGCACTTAAACTTGTGAGTTCTTCTCTATTTTTGCTCAATTCTATGGCTCTGTATTTTATGCAAAATTACTCTGTCGAAATAGATATCTCTATGATTGGTAATATCCTTAACTCTGATGCCAAGGAAATATTCGAGTTTTATCATATCTCCTTTCTTCTCTTCATTTTGGCTTTTGGCGTTTTACCAGGTGTCATAATTTGGAAGGTGAAGGTTGTTATGCCAAGGTGGTATGTTCGGCCCCTGGTTGCACTGGCATCTATAGCTGCCTTGTTAGCGTGGTTATTCCTGACTTCGTTCACGTGGCTTTGGTATGATAGCAATGCGTCCAGACTGGGCAGTCGTATTCTGCCTTGGTCATACATCGTAAATATTGGACGCTATTACAGCAAAAAATCTTCCAAAAACAGAACGCAAATACTTCTACCAGATGCATTTTTCAATGATGATTCAGGCAAAAAACTAGTTGTAGTGTTGGTGATTGGTGAAGCTGCTCGGGCTAAGAACTTTGCGTACTATGGATATCAAAGAGATACTAATCCATTTACACGGGGAAAAGGTATGATTGCATTTCCAGTTGGAAACGCATGTTCGACAAACACGATTAACTCAACCGCTTGTATAACAACGCATGAAGGTCGTGAGGCCTCGTCAAGGACGTTATACGAACCCATTCAGAGCTACTTGACTCGGCATGGTGTCAACACAATTTATCGCACAAACACCTATGGTCCTCCTCCATTTATCGTTAGCAAGTTGGACAAAACAGCTGACATTATTAATGAATGCAAAGCTGAGCCTTGTCCCAATCCAAAGTTTGATGAGATTCTGTACTGGGGTATCGCGAAGATTTTAGAGGAAACAAATTCTAATCGGATTTTTTTGACGCTCCACCAAACAGGAAGCCACGGCCCGTTGTATAATAAAAAATATCCCAAGGAATTTGAATATTTCACGCCTGTTTGTAAAACCGTTCAAATTGCCAATTGTTCGAGGGCAGAATTGGTAAATGGATATGATAATACGCTTCGTTATAGTGACAGCCTGTTGGAAAATTTAATTATTCAGCTGGAGAGTTTAGAAAACACAAACGCGGCGTTAATATATGTGTCCGACCACGGTGAATCCTTAGGGGAAGGTGGTTACTACTTGCATGGAGCGCCAGTCGCAGTAGCTCCTCCGGAACAGCTGGAAGTGCCATTTTTAGTTTGGATGTCAGATGGTTTTCGTAAGTCACATCGGATTACTGAGCAGAGTATTTTGCCAAAAGAAACCTTTCCCCATGATTTTCCCTTTCATAGTATTATGGGGGCCTTTTCGATGCAGAGTGATATCTATAAGCCTCAATTCGATATCTTCAACTTTAGTAGTGATGGGCCATCTAGATGACCTTTATTAGTATTCTTAAGCGCCCATCCGTGGTCTTCCGGGAGCATTCATTTGCTCTAGTTTTGATGTCAGTTATCATCCTAATGGCGACTATCTATCCCTCGAACATGGCTAGGGATTATTCTGAAAGTCGAGGTGGACAAGACAGGGCCTCGATCGTCGCTTTCGAAAACTATGGGCGCCATGTTAACACAGCATTACCGTTCATTACTGCGCTTGCACTCCGGGATTGGGTTGGTCTAAAGCAGCTAGTCGTAATAACAGTGGTTGGGGTGCTGGCATCACACGGTCCTAAAAGGTTTTTAAATGATGTTGAAATCATGGGTACTCGCCTTGGGCAAAGACCGCATTCAACTGATAGCAGACACAATATGCCTTCAGGCCATTCAACTTTAGCAGGTGCTTGCGCATACTTTATGGTGCGTAGATATTCTATTTGGTTTGGCATAATTGTAATTCCGGTTTTACTGTTCACAATGTATGTCCGCTTCATGCTTGATATGCATACTATTTCAGCGACGATTTCTGGTGCAGGTACCGGAATTTTGGTGTCAGCAATTTTTGCGACGACGTTACCAAATTTTAACATGCGCCTGCGGCAATTTCTGCGTTTACCAATTAGGTCATGAGTGAACTACCTGGGTTTATTTGGTCAACCTGTAAGCGTGACCCAATAAATGTAACCTATGAAAATCCCGTTTGATAATAAAAGGCAAAATACGGCGAAAGATCCCAAATCCTTGGCTTTTTTGCCGACCTCTGACCATTCCGGTGAGATGTGGTCTACAATTTCTTCGATCGCTGTGTTTAGTGCTTCGATAGAAAACGTTACTAAAATAATGACCAATGCGACCAAGATATGAAGTGCATTAGCTTGAATTAATATGAGAGAAGACAATAATAAAATGGCAAAAAATAGCTCTTGTCTAAATGCCGTTTCGCGAATTAGGGCTTTTAAGCCGCTAAAAGAATAGAGCAGAGCGTTAAAAAGGCGCTTTGCTCCCCGAACATTAGTCTTTGGTTTCATTTTAAATCCTGTTCATTTTTCCAGGTCGATCTTAGAGCTAATCTATATTTGTTCCCAGCCATCGGCGAGCTTTTTAAACTGGGGGCGATTCATGCCCCCCACAATTCTTAAAGAAGATTAATTATTAGCCTTCCCTTTTGTTTAGCTCATGAAAATATTGATCATGAAGAAGATGATGGCAGACAGTACAGCTGCAGCAGGAACAGTAATAATCCACGCTGCAATGATGGTTAGGAAGTGACTGCGGCGTACTAGTTTGCGTCTTTGACGTTCTTCTTTGGGTTGATCATTTGCTTCAGAAATGGTGAGGCGAGCCGCCTTCATGCGCCGCTGTGCATCCCATTCACGAAAGAATCCGACTCCAAATACACCACCAACTGCAATGTGTGTTGAACTGACTGGTAAACCCAACCAACTGGCAACAATAACTGTGATCGCAGCCGATAGAGCAACGCAATATGCGCGCATTGGGTTAAGCTTTGTGATTTGACCACCAACCATGCGGATTAGTTTTGGTCCAAACAAAAATAGACCAAATGAAATACCCAAAGCACCGATCCCCATTACCCAAATAGGGATTGAAATTGCATCCATAAAGCCACCTGTAGAGGTCGCTTGTACGATTGCTGCTAAAGGACCCACAGCGTTGGCAACGTCGTTGGCGCCATGTGCGAAGCTGAGCAATGCTGCAGATACAACCAATGGGATACCGAACAAGATTTTTAGTGATTTATTACGATTTTCAAGACCCTCAGATTGCCTACGAATGACTGGGATCATCGTCAACCAAATAATAATCCCAATGCCCAAACCGATCATCAATACTG